>JAUSBW010000082.1 GCA_030651815.1 Methanoregula sp. | reverse complement strand
GTCTCAATATCCAGCTTGGATGGCAGAGCTCCGGTCAGGATTTTCACGGTCACATCAAGATAGTTCCCTTCGATGGTGATATGGAACACACCCTCCTTGTATATCGCAATATATCGTGGGCCTGGTGTACTTGTGGTGGTTGTAGTGGAGCCTGCATCATCTTTGGATGCAATGCTGAACTCATAGTTGCCGGTATCCGAACTGAACTCCCGCGCATAACCATTCTCTGCCACGATCTCCCGGGTCTGGTTGTCCCTGACGATGATCGTCATGTAGGGACGGGTGACCGGTGATTTCAGATTCCCCCGGCAGGAACCCGGGCTTGCCATGCAGTCAAATTTCGGGGTGACTTCGTAGATGATATACAGCGGGCCTTCAACCACATTCACAAGGAGACCGGTCGCGTTGCCGCTCAGGTGGAACGTCTTTTCATACTCAACTCCCCGATCGAGACGGTTGTACTGGGGCGTATTGTTGATCCTTATACCATGAAGGATTGGATAGGGATCCGGAGTCAGGACAGGCGCAACTTCAGTGACTACCTCGGATTTTACCGGAGTTATCTCAGCGATGGGGACCCGGTATACAGAACCTGTAGTTGCATCAGGCAAAGCGGCAGGGCCCCCCATTCCGGTTGCACTTTGTGGTGAACTATCAGCGACCTGACCGGAGTCATCCGTACTTTTTGATAACATTTTATTCACACAACCGCAGGAAAATGTTGTTGCGGCAAGAAGTATCAGTACTACAGTACATAGCACAGGTATCAATCCCTTTCGGCTCTTTTTCTCTCTCATTCTGTCAGTCTCCATTTCTTTACTGATTATTGACATTGTATCCATTATCCCATTCAGATGGGTATGAGTCTGGCTGAAGATGCCTGATACTTTACATCCATGGTTCCTGGGGAAAAACCCGCCCCTGTGGTCTCCAGATAATAATATCGCTTGCCATCGAGCGGATAGTAATACCCATTGCAGTTATTACAGGCAACCGCGACAGCAGCATGCTCCGGTAAGAGAACAACGGCAACATCGTATCCCATCTCTTTGAGGAGAGCAGCCGTGAGGATTGCCGTATCCTCACAATCCCCATTCCCGTCCGCAAGGGTCTCGATCGGGTACTTCCAGTATTCTGTTTTTTGTCTGGTTACCGGATCTATATCATCTGCATATGCTATCGATTGGACGAACGCGACAACGTTACGATAATCATTGCGGGCGCGATAACTTTTAAACTCACTGGCATCCTTGAGCCTGTTCACCAGAGTATGGAGGTACTGCCGGTCTCTCTCATTAATTGCATAGTGAGAGAACGTATCTGAACTTACACTCGTTGGATGTGGCAGGCCCTTATAATAATCGTAGAGATCCTGGGGGATATCGAGAGTGATTGTTGCCTCTTGCCCGTTTGTGTACCAGGTGAATTGACGCTCAATAACCGGTGTTGCGTTAACACTCATCCAGCCCGGTTGATTCATCATACTGCTCTCGTTCCGGTACTCCCATTCACGGTTAACAATCGATCCTCCGGTCTCATTATCAAGAACAGCAAAAATATCATATGATGCACCAGGCATGAATCTGAAAGACTGATTCACCGGTAAGCCATTCTGTAGCCGGAACTCCAGGACATAATCACCAGAAGGGACTCTGTCAAATGTCAGCGGAGTAAACCCTTTGAATGTATCATTCAGGTAAATTTTGAGCCCCTGAGGTGAAGAATCAAGGTACAGGGTACAGGATGTGGGGATCTTTGTAAGGTCGGCTTTGGCCAGCCTGGATTCCCCTCCCTTGATATTCACAATACGGGTAAAATTCCAGTAGCCGCTCTTAAAAATATCAACAGTATGGTTTCCGACACCGATCCGTTGGAGGTTTGTGGGCGTCTTCCCGAACTCAATGCCATCTATACGCACATCCGCCCCTTCCGGAGATGAGGTAACGCTCAGAAAACCGGTTCCTGGTAAGGGAACCAGGTATTCGGTATATTCAGTGGTGATATCTGTGGCAACGGAAATGACATCGTGATAATCTTCATATCCCATTCTCCTTATCAGGATTTCATGACGGCCCGGTAACAGGTTGTCAACAGTGAGTGGCGTTACTCCCCGGCTTTTGCCATCAACATACAGATCTCCACCGGGGGGCTCTGTCCGGATTGTTACATGGCCCCTGTCAGCTAATCGCTGGAGGTTTGCAACAATGTTCCTGTGCTCATCATCCCGGAGAAGAACGGCAGTTTTGTATGGCAGGTATCCGTTTTTAGCGATTTCAAGAGTATAATTGCCACAGGGTAACGAGAGCCCGAGAGGTGTCGTTCCCTGTTGCCGGCCATCGATGCTGATAATCCCTTTATCCGGAATGGATGTGACGGAAAGTATGCAGGTTTGTTCTGCTGCAGCATAGGGGATAAAAATGGTTACCGCGACAAGAAGGAGACAGATGAACGCGATAGTATTACGCAGATTCATATTAGTATTAATTAATGGTTAAAATGAGTATATATATAACACGCATTTGAGATGACGAGCGAATTTTTCAGTGCTGAATCTTCAGGATGGTTGTCCTGAACCTGTTCTCCCCAGGCATCTACCCGAATGATCTACAACGGTCACCTTGATGTCTCCCAATGTGTTCTTATCGGGCACACGCCGGCGTGATAGCCAGTGAATGCATACCAAATCTCCCCAATTTGACCTTCTTTTTCGTTCCACTCGAATCGGAAAACCCCAAAAAACGCCCGGATTTAATTGCAACACAAAAATCCCCGTAATTGCACCCGGTTTGCGTGAATATAAGTGGAAACGACCCGTACTGATGCCCACCAAAGCCCCGGCAGAAGGGGATAATCCTGCCCCATATTACAGGTCATCCCAATAGGCTAAAAGCGGCTGGAATGCAGATAGTGAAGGAACTCAAAAATACCGTCGGAAAAAAATAAAAAAATGCGAGAGGAGATACCGGTTTTTCCCCCGTAACCTATTATCCATGCGAATTCGTCTGGGCAGGCGGGGTTCCCCGAAATTTCAGTAGTGACACAAGAAACAACGGGTAATGGAAATACTTTCAATATGTGAGCTTTTTGCAATGGCAGGTGTAATTGCGCTACGAATTTTATGCTGATTTTCTGAAATAGCTTGTCAGTTAAATCATGGGGCACTACCAAATGTGCAATGCCTTCGATTACTTCAAACAATTCCGGGAAAACTGTCCCTGCGGGATTTTCCGGGTGATAATGCCCTTTTATTTTCACATATTCTCCACCAGGATTTACCGGAGAAATGGTGCTGATATCGTACCGGATTGCATGTGAGTGTAGCCATGTACGGTCGGCTTTTAGTTTTTGCCACGTCCCGTTACGTGAAGAGTGGACTGGGATACGAAGCGATGGGAGCGAACAGGACAGAACGTATTTCCCCTATCGTTCTTATGGTGAGAGGGAAGATTGAACGTATTAGGGAGGAATCGGTCTGGTGCAAAAAGAAAAATAATAAATTGTGACGGTGCTTTGCTTCGGGGTTTATGATCATGGGTTAAGGGGTCGAAAAAACCCGTGACTTTAGTCGCGGGATGAATCGAACCCCTTAGTCAATTACTTTCACGCCCCGGGGCTAGCAGTTTAAATACCGGTGATAAGATCATAGTAATTGTCGAGTTGA
>JAUSBW010000243.1 GCA_030651815.1 Methanoregula sp. | reverse complement strand
CCGGGGATCCGGATGGCCTCGAAAGCACCGCACTGGTTGTGCAGGGGCAGAAACAGCTGACGGGTGCAACACCGGAAGATGCAGAGATCCATGAGGAAACTGCTGGCAGATTTGCGTACGATTCACCAATGCCGGACTACTCGCTGGGTGAATCCATGGGACCATTGGGAGGTCTGGTTGCAATAGTATTCGGTACCATCCTTGCATTCCTCGTGGTGCTTGGCCTTGCCTATGGCATCAAGCTTGCCGGGAAACCAGCAAAATAAAACCAACAGACCTTTACCATTTTTCAACCTATTTCCTATACTCATGCACCTGATCGAGACCCGCGAGCTCTGCTATGTTTATCCCGGAAAAGTCACGGCATTAAACAATATCAATTTCATAGCCCCGCGAAAAGCCCGCATAGCGGTGATCGGATCGAACGGTGCAGGAAAGAGCACACTTTTCAAGCACTTCAACGGTATTTTCAAACCTACATCAGGTTCCGTGCTTATCCGTGGCGAACCCATAACAAAACAGAACAGCCGGGAGATCAGGAAATTTGTCGGCATCGTCTTCCAGAACCCCGACGACCAGATCTTCTCTCCGACCGTTGAGCAGGACGTTGCCTTTGGCCCCACGAATCTCGGGCTCGATGCCGAGACCATCCACCACCGGGTGCACGAAGCCCTGCGGGTGGTAGGCATTGAGCATCTGGCGAGCCGGGTGCCGCATCACCTGAGCGGGGGCGAGAAGAAGCGGGTTGCCATTGCCGGTGTGATTGCGATGGAGCCTGAGGTGCTGGTGCTCGATGAACCGACCGCGGGCCTCGATCCCCGGGGAGTCGCCGATCTCAACAAATTCATCAACACCCTGGCATCAAAATACGGCATGACCGTTATCTTCTCCACCCATGATGTCGGACTCGTTCCCGAGATTGCAGATTACATCTATGTAATGGATAAGGGGCGGATCGTTGCAAGCGGGACGGTGGATGAGATCTTTGTGCAGGCCGAAATGCTCCAGTCCGTCCGGCTCGATGTACCGGCCATCCCCCGATTGCTCAGCAGGCTCAAAGAGAGCGGTGTCGAAGTATCGATGGCATACACCTACGCGGATGCAGAAGCGTCCCTGCTTCATGCCTTTGGCAAACAATCATGATCGAAGAACTGTTCCAGATCGAACGGGATGCCTACAAGGACAGCATGATCCACCGGCTCGATGCCCGTGTGAAGATTGCCATCGCATTTGCCGCGATCATCGCACTGGTTGCCGTGCCCTATTCCACCATGATCTATACGGTCGGTGCGATCTTCTTTCTTTTTTTTCTGGTACTCTGGGGTTGCACCCGGTTGTCACCGGTTGTCTATGCAAAACGTCTGATGACGATTGTCCCGCTCTGGGGCATGATCATCTTCTTCCAGATCTTTTTAAAGAATAAATATTACACCGATTACACAGTAGTCATGAGCCTTCCACTCGGGATCAATATCTATGCCCAGTCAATCGAGTTTGCCTTTATCCTGCTGGTGAAATTTATCATCTGTATATCGTTCATCATCCTGCTCTCATCCACCACCAGGATGCACGAGATGCTCGAAGGGGCTGCCCGGATGGGGCTGCCTGCTGAATTTGCCCTCGCACTGGGCATGATGATCCGTTACCTGTTCGTCTTTGCCTACATGTTCCGCAAGATCAACGAGACGTTAAAAACCAGGTGCTTCGATGTCTTCGATCGCCATCTCCCGTACCGTTACCGGCTCCGGCAGCTTGGTTACACCATCGGTACAATGTTCATCCGATCCTATGAGCAGGGTGAAAGAGTATATACAAGCATGCTCTGCCGTGGCTACGGGCGGGAGAGTTATCTCTTTGTTGAGAGGAAGCCCCTGAAGGTACGCGAATGGGCATTTCTCATCCTCTCCCTGATATTCATCATCGCAGTCCCGCTCACCATCTGGCTGACCGCAATCCGACTTTTTTAAGATCATCTTTTTTAATTCCCCCTGCCATCATCTTTGCATGGCAAACCAGTTCGGGCATGGGTTCATCACCAGCATCATGCTGATCGCAGGGCACTTCGCGCTTCCCCCCGAAAAGGCATGGTACGGGGCGGGTGATCATGTCGAGGGGCTTTTACTTCCGGAGAAGTTCCGGGGGACGGAAGTAGAAGAACTCACCACACTGCTTAAGAAGAAAGTGATCTGGCACCAGCCGGGCAGCATGGATAAGGAAGATGCAAAAGAAGTGATCCGCACCCTCAACCGGCTCGTGGTTGCGATTGACCGCGAACTGGGGATCAAAGATGCTGCGGTCGGGGAGTTCAGATAAGAGAATTTCCTTTTTATACTTTTCCCGGATTTTACGACGGCAGAGTTTATATCATTTCACCACCAATATTTATTGTGATAATTCAACACCATTTTTTCATTTTTTTAACGGAGGTTTTGCTTGACTGACACGTACGATGCATCCCATATCACGGTGCTTGAAGGGCTCACCCCTGTCCGCGAACGCCCGGCCATGTACATCGGGAGTACCGACACCCGGGGTCTTCACCACATTGTCTACGAAGTGGTGGACAACTCGATCGATGAGGCACTTGCCGGGTATTGTAACCGGATTTCTGTTGTCATCAATAAAGACGGCTCACTCCAGGTGGAGGATAATGGCCGGGGTATCCCGGTCGACAGGATGGAGAAGAACGGCAAGAGCGCACTTGAAGTGGTCCTCACCGTTCTCCATGCAGGAGGCAAGTTCGATAAGGAGACTTACCAGGTTTCCGGCGGTCTCCATGGCGTAGGCGTCTCGGTTGTCAACGCCCTCTCCAACTGGCTCTCTGCCCATGTATACCGCGATGGCAATGTCTACGAAATGCGTTTTTCTAAAGGGCTGATGACCTCTCCGCTCTCCACGCGGGAAGAGTCACTCAATGAACTGCTCGTGAGGTACCAGCAGTGGTACGGGGCACCGGCA
>JAUSBW010000240.1 GCA_030651815.1 Methanoregula sp. | reverse complement strand
CCCGGATGGTAGCATCGAGCGCGATATCCGGCCCGATAGTCTCTGGGATCCGGCTCCGGACATATTTCCCGTCCCGGGATTCGGTAACGCTCCTCCTGCCGCTCCCTTCCCGTTTGAACGAATCTATGCGGCGGGGTGTGGCGAGCGGTTTCTGGTTCACCTTGAACGGCTGGCCCTCCGCAAACTGGGTGGTGGTGGAACCATCGGGCATCGTGTTCTCTTTGGGCTTCTGGTTCTCTGGGTTCTGCTCTTGCTGCTCCGGCTGTTTCTTCTCCTGCTGGGATTTCTGGATGGACTGCTCCATCTTATCCTTGTCCATCTGCTGCTCGGAGAACGGTTGCCTGCGCATGCGGTGGGAGAGCACGAGCTCGGCTGCTTCCCGGATATCCTCCTCATTCACTTCGGTCCGGCCTTTGAATGCAGCAATGGTTGCCGCCGTCTTCATCATCACGATATCGGCGCGGTGGCCATCCACGGCCATGTCGATGCAGATCCGGGCGATCATCTGGAGCATTTCGTCAGAGACAGTTACCTTTGGTAGCAGATCCTGTGCCCGAACGATACGCTCCCGCAGATCCTGCTCATCGGATTGCCATGAACTGATAAAAACCTCCGGGGTTCCTTCGTACATCTGCCGCCTCCGGATGACCTCTACCCGCGTTTCAGCATCGTGGATGCCCTCGATATTCACGCAGAGCCCGAACCGGTCAAGGAGCTGGGGACGAAGATCTCCTTCCTCGGGATTCATGGTGCCTATCAGGATGAATGCGGACGGGTGGACGTAAGAGACCCCTTCACGCTCGATGAAGTTCATCCCCATTGCTGCGGCATCGAGCAGCACATCGACGATATGATCGTTTAACAGGTTGACCTCATCGACATACAGGATATTCCGGTGGGCTTTAGCGAGAATGCCCGGCTCGAACTTCTTCTCTCCCATTTTCAGGGCATGTTCGATATCGAGGCTGCCAACAACTTTATCCTCAGTGGCGCTAATCGGTAGTTCGATCACCCGCATCTTTGAGGATTTGCTGATCAGGTCCGGGTATTTCTGCCGGCAGTCAAGGCACATGCCTTTGACATCTGCCGGATTACAACCGAAGATGCAGCCCTCAACAATCAGCCGGCTCGGAAGCAGGTGGGCAAGGGCGCGGGCAGCCGTGGATTTGGCCGTGCCTTTCTCTCCCTTGATAAGGACTCCGCCAATGCGGGGGTTGATCGCATTGAGGATGAGGGCCTTTTTCATCTGCTCCTGGCCGACAATAGCGGAAAATGGGTATATGTCATCGAAGTGGTGCATCCGGGGTCTCCTGCTATGAATATGAAAATGAGTATCTTTGTTCTCATCAGATAGTGCATCATCATCTTATAAAATATTTTATTTTTTGATTTTGTTACTAAAGAGTGTGAAATTTTTAAAAATAGTTAATACATAGTGACGTGTTTACTCTGTAACCGGGAATGAGGGTTGATTTGTGGGGAGTTCTTTGAACGAAAAAAAGAGTTGTTCCCGGTTAATCAGGAGGATATAACCCCCGGGAATTGCGGCCATCAGTGATGGTGGTGGTGCTGCCCTTCATGGGAGTGTTGTCCCGCCTGCGATTTCTGGATGGACTGTTCCATCTTCTGCTGGTCCATCTTCTGCTCGGAGAATGGCCGCCTGCGCATGCGGTGGGAGAGCACCAGTGCCGCAGCATCCCGGACATCCTCATCGGTCACGGAATTCCGGCCGTTATAGGCAGCAAGGGTTGCTGCTGCCTTCATCATCGTAATATCGGCGCGGTGGCCGTCCACGGCCATGTCGATGCAGATCTGGGCGATCATCTTCAGCATTTCATCGGAGACCGTGACCTGCGGCAGGATTTTTTGTGCCCGGACAATGCGCTCCCGCAGCTCCTGTTCTGAAGATGCCCATGCAGGAATAAACTCCTCCGGGAAATCATCATACTTCTGTCGCCTCCGGATAATCTCGACCCGTGTATTGGCATCATGGATGCCTTCGATATCCACACAGAGGCCGAAGCGGTCGAGGAGCTGGGGGCGCAGTTCGCCCTCTTCAGGATTCATAGTGCCGATCAGGATAAACGCTGACGGGTGGACATAAGAGACCCCTTCGCGCTCGATGAAGTTCATCCCCATTGCTGCGGCATCAAGGAGAACATCAACAATGTGATCATTGAGCAGGTTCACTTCATCTACATAGAGAATATTCCGGTGTGCCTGTGCAAGGATACCGGGCTCGAACTTCTTCTCGCCCTTTTTAAGCGCATGTTCGATATCCAGGCTGCCGACAACCTTGTCCTCGGTGGCGCTGATCGGGAGTTCGATCACCCGCATCCGCGCTGTTGTAGTGATGAGATCCGGCTGCCTCTTCTGGCAGTCAAGGCACAACCCCTTCTTATCTGCGGGGTCACACCCGAAAATACAGCCTTCAACCACCTCGCGGTCAGGGAGAAGGTGGGCAAGGGCGCGGGCTGCGGTGGATTTGGCCGTACCTTTCTCGCCTTTGATCAGCACCCCGCCGATACGGGGATTGATCGCATTCAGTATAAGGGCTTTCTTCATCTGTTCCTGGCCGACAATTGCGGAAAACGGGTAGATATCGTCGAAGTGGTGCATAGTGTGGCTCCTGCTATGATCTTTTAAAATCGTAGACTTCTCTCACTTGATTGTTGATTATCATCTTATAAAATATTTTATCTCCGTCTCGGGAGATAAGAGGGGGC
>JAUSBW010000080.1 GCA_030651815.1 Methanoregula sp. | reverse complement strand
TTATCTGTCGATGATAATTTGACCCTTGGGGACGGATCTCGATAAAAAAAACGGTTGCGAATAATAATCATACTGACTTTTTTTTTTAATTTAGTATCATCATGAAAAAATGGTGTAATCACTGGATTTTTCGACAGAACCCAAACAAACCCCAAAATGAACGATTCAGAAAAACCCTGTTTTTGCAAGATCCGGGAAAAGTGCCGAATTCGTCAAAAATGGAGCTATAAACTTTTCGATCTGTTCATTTTATGCTTTGTTTGCCTTAAATCCCCATAAACCGAACCCGGAAAAGTGCCCTAATGGGCTCAATTGGCTTGAGGATCAGCTTTGGGATCACTGGATATCACTGGTTGAGGGACCGGGAGGGTGGTTTTTTTTGGGTCCTGATTATCCCGGATTGGCACTTTTGGAGATGTCATAGTCACCGTTCAGGAAATGCAAATCCGATGGATTCATAAATCCATGGAGTTAAGATTTTTACCGGGAGATCACATCATGGTAAAAAAGAAAATTTCCGATCCGTTCCTTAATCTTGAGTCGAAAAATCTGATAGACTGGGCCGGGACAAAAAACCTGTCACTGGGAAGACAGTACCAGACTGAGGGACGTGTGCATGAGCTGGCTCGCAGTAAGAATGGTGCAATAGTTGCCTTTGTGAATGGGACTGAACAGTATACAACTGTAGTATACTTTGAAAAAGGCATGAAGTCGATCTGCACCTGCCCGGTTGGCTCTTGTTGCAAACACGCAGTTGCAGTTATCCTTGAATACCTTGCCCGTGTCGACGATAACCGTCCGATCCCGGACCTCGCGGCCAATGATTCCCGGGTTTCACTTATTCCGGATGGAGCAAAGGGTATTCCTGAATCATCTCAGTCCGGCACCGGCCCTTATCATCTTCAGAATTTAAGATCCCTGGCAAAGGAAAAAACAACAGAAAAAAGTCAGATCACTGTCCGTGATTACCTATCGGGATTAACCAGAGAAGATCTGATTAGCCTTATTGAGTATCTCATGTCTGAATACCCGCAATCCTCGCATGAGTTGACTGACATAAAATCCATTACTGAGTCGGGTATAGGCCCTGAACTGTTGGCCCTGCTCTCCGATATCTACCAAATCTCATCAGAGGTGGCATACGGCAGCTTATATGACGATGACAGCCATATTCCGGATTATTATCCGGTAGTGGAACGAATGACACTCCTGCTGGAAAGGGGATATCCCGATGCGGTTATCGATGCCGGGGGTATCCTGATAAAAAGATGTACTGTCCAGTTGGAACAAAGCGATGATATGGACGGTCTGACTGCCGATGAGATCGAACCGTGCATGGATCTTGTGTTCCAGGCGCTCGAGTGCTCATCCCGCCCAGACCACGAACGGATGGTCTTTGTAATTCAGGTAAAACTGGATGACGAATACGGTATTTGTGACCATAAATCACTAGATTTCTTAAAAAAGGACTATCCAGCGAGCGAATGGGGGCTTGTTGCAGACCGGTTGCTCCAGCAGCTGGGAGAGGTTAAGATTAAAACGGAGAGTGAAGAGTTTTATTCAGCATTTCACCGTGATCACCTTGTAGGCTGGATCGTAACTGCACTGGATCATGCGGGCCGGGAGAAGGAGGCAGATGAGCTCTGTGTTACGGAAGTTGAACGGACTGAAAATTACGAGCGGCTGATCCGCCGCCTTATCCAAAATGGGAAAAGGGAAGAAGCCGGAACATGGATCCTGCGGGGAATTACCGCAACTATAAAATCCCTGCCCGGCATCGCGGTACAACTCAGGACCCTTCAGCGGGAGATATGGGAAAATGAAGGTGACCATTTTCATGTTGCCGGTGTGCGTGCTGAGGAGTTTTTGTGCAATCCGTCCTGCCAGGCGTACTGCGATCTAAAATTGTCCTCCGAAAAAATAGGTGTCTGGGATACAGTAAGAGTACCAGTCATGCAATATCTCAAAGATGGAACCTTTCCCATTCAGGTGCTGGATGATAAAACGAAATCCCCTCTTATTTTTGGGGCGCTTCCACGGGTGGGCTTAACCGATATGAAATCCTTTAAAATCCCGACAGGTCCGTTTTTAAAGATTCTGATCGATATTGCAATTGAAGAGCAGCAACCGGATGAAGTCATCTTATGGTACGACCGCATCCTGAAGTTACCGGGGGGTTCTGGAATGAATTATCATTCTGAAGATAAGTTTGCTGATGTCGTAGCAGAAAAATACCCTGACCGTGCCCTGATCATCTGGAAGGAAAAAGTAGAAAAGTTCATGGATGTGGAAAATTCGAAATTCTATGAGTTCTCCATAATCTACATAAATAAGATCCGTTCCCTGATGAAAAGTCATGGCATGAATGCTGCATGGGGAAAATATCTTGCAAAGATACAAAAAGAACATGCGGGGAAAAAACGGTTCATTAAGTTGCTGATGGACATAGAGGGAAAAAAGATCAAAAAATCATGATTGATGAAACTTTTTTTTTGCAACCGGACAGATGGGATATGATGTTTTTTGGTCTTTGAAAGATACAATGCAGTACCTTGTTCTTGTCTGCATCATCGATATCAGGAGTACCGGTTTGCCGCAGCGTAGTATCATTGAAAAAATTCGTGCAAGGCTGTCATGATATGTATCAGGGAACTGATCCATGATGACCAGTTTTAATGCCGGGTGAGGCTTTGCACTGGTGCAGATTTCGGGCGCAACATCTACGGGAAAAAGGATGAAAACAACTCCGTTCCATGGAAGTAATCAGGGTAAACCCCTTCGGGCGCAACCTCAAAGGAAAACAGGATTGAAACCTTTCGATTTATATTCGACCGTACTTTTTATGCGCACGCTCAATGGTATCCAGGTAAAAAATAAAAACGATATCATTTTCAATACGATACAGTGCTGTGTAACTGCGGCTGATATGTAAACGATAAACGGGTTTTTTGCCACGGCAGGTGAATTTTTCTTTATCGCCACCTTTCCCGGGATAAGGATCCGTTTTAAGGAGTGAATAGTTTAGTCCTTACGATATGCTGAGTTTTCGTCGGAAGACTCTCAAGAAATGCCAGGGGCTCATCCTCAATTCTGGTGATGAATATCACTATTCAAGCTCCACAAAGTGGCCGTCCCGCATTTTACGATCAGCATCCTCAAATAACCGGCGGCGCTTTTCCCGGACTACCATATCTGAGAGGACCTGATCAAAGGTCTGGCCGGGCTTCCGGAGTTCGTAAAGTTCCTCCCACGTGCTGGGACGAACCGGAATTCTTTTTGTTGAGCATTCCGAAACGGACATAGATACTCTGTGGGTGCTGTAAAGGTTTACCTATTTGCAATAGTTCCCTAATTCCTTTAAAAAATTCATTTCTTCAAATGCAACATCCACGAGAATAAGGATTGAAACCTTTTTGGTCCCGGTTTCGACATGGGCATCACCGGCTTTAAGCGTTTCATCCCCAAGAGAACAACAATTGAAAATCCCCCGCACAATCCGCTCATAGTATTCCCAAAGAAAAATATTTTAAACTACAAACTATAGTATACAGATTATGCCAAAAGCAACTGCCAGGATTCAGGTTCCGGACAGCCCGCGTCAACGGGCATCCATCAAACCGGTTCATTCCCGGAAGGAAAGGGCAAAAAATCCCAAGAGCGCCATCCAGATCAACCAGATTACAAAAAGGACCCTTGATCAGGTCAAGGAAATAGAGCACCTTGACACATACGATGATGCCATCAGTTTCCTCTTCCGGGAGCGGAGGAAGAACCTGCCCTCATCAGCCGGGCGTTTTCCCACCGGTGGCAACTTTGAACGGGAGGAGGATGATCCCTATCGCATACCTTCTTGATACCTGGGCATGGATCGATTACTGGAACCATCCGGAATCACCGGCTAAAGATTTCATCGAATCGGGAAACGATCTTGTTATTTCAACCATCACCATTGCTGAAATGTCACAACGGTATGCGTCCCAGGGAAAGTCCATGGTTGAGGATCGGGTTGATGAGATGCTGAATTATTGCACCCTGATTCCTATCAGCCGGGAGATCGCAACAATGGCAGGAATGTTGCGCCATAAAGAGATCCACGGAGGAATAGCGGATGCAATTATCCTTGCGACCGCAAAACAGGGCAGCCATAGTATTGTGACCGGTGATAAGCATTTCAGGAATTTACCCGATGTCGTTTTCCTGGAAGCCGGATAACCCTTTTTTTCCACGGCCGCCGTGTAATCGATCGCAGTGCCAGTGGGAGAAACTCTCCAGGCCCGGTGCATTCCGCGCATAGCCGGGCATATAAATCCGTATCTCACCGGTCCCCCGCACTGATCAACCGCTCATCCACATCCGCACGAACAATCGGCGGCAGCATTCCCCATGTGACATGCTGGTCTCCCATGATCGCAAAGATCCCCCTTACGTCATCAGGGTTGATCTGGTCCAGCACGGAATGATCGTCTGGCCGGATCTGGTTGCAGACTGAAGTTGCCCACGCATCTGCAAGGGCAACATTGCGAGAGAAGATCGTGACTGCATCGGCCACACCAAAGGAGATGGAGGGACCAACTGTAGCAGATGATGTGCAGATGCCAAGAACCGAATCCTGTGGCGGCACGACAAACGCAATCCGGTTTGAAAGGGCAGCCTCCCCGGCATGCACACCGACCCGCACATTCCGGTCACAGATGAGTGCGATGTCACCCCCGTTGTCAATCACACCGAATACTGCACCTGCCTCCTGCATCGCTTCGACACCTGCCCATGCAATCGCGCCGGCAACTGCTGCCATAGGTCCGACACCCGCAGTCCTTGTTGCGTCTGCCATCCGCGTGATGATCAGCTCGTCAGAGTCAGGTGCGCAGGGATCGAAAGTGGTGGAGAAAAAAGGATCGCGGGCAATATATCCCTCCAGCACCTGTCGCGCTGCAAGCATCCCCGCTTTTGCCGCCTCGATATGTTCCGTAGTATCCGCAAGAATGGTCGCGATCGTCTGCCGGTACGAGAACCGCTCGCGGATCATAACGGCAGCGTGAGGGCATGGGACGGACAGGCATCGACACACTTGCCGCAGAGCACGCACAGTTTCTCATCGAGGCTGAGCTTCCAGTCAGGATCGAACGAGAAGACTTCGCGGGGGCAGACGCTGATGCACGCCCCGCAGTCAACACATTCGCTCTCGTTTAAGCTGACTCCGTGTTCGAGAATATGCACCTTTGCACCGAGACTTACCATAGTATCGCGCACGAGCTGGCACTGGTCATCCGGTACATCTATCAGCGCCTCTCCTTCTGATGAGTCAATAAGGGCACGTTCTACATTGATGAGCACACCGGTATCCCGGACTACCTGCGCAATGATCGGCTTTCGGCCTTTTCCGCGTGAGAAATTTACCAGCAGTTTCATTTCAGCCACCTCCCGCCAAAGAGTTTTCCCAGATTCATCGCGGTCAGGATGCCCAGCACACGGTACTCTGCATCAACAACCGGAAGCGCGCTGATGTTATACTGTTTAAGTTTCTGCACAGCAATGTCAACTGCCTCATCCGGTTTTGCAGTGATCACTTTGGTCTTCATGATATCCTTGACAAGATGTGCTTTTCCGGGATTTGCTACCGCTTTTGAGATATCAAAGGTGGTCACGATACCGACCAGAATACCGGCACCATTGATCACAGGGAGATGATTGGTCTCTCCTTTGAGCAGTTTTTTCGCTGCGGTTTTGATCTCTTCGTCTTCATGGATGCTGACCACCTGTCGATCCATAATATCGAGGACGCGTGGACCCTGCGTGGATTGGTGCATTGGTAGCGATACTTTTCTGGCATCAATCGGGCGAGTGGGAAGTGCAAGCTGCATCTTTCCCTGTTCCACCCATCCTTTCAGCTCCGCAGCCACCTGGCGGGCCCTGCGGAAGCTGGACAGGGACGAAGTTTTCACTTCTTCTCCATTGAGGTCAATCGAGCCACTGCGCAATTCAGCATAGCTGACTTTGCGGAGTACAGGCCGGCTCCGGCTCGGAACCGCATAATCTAAAATGTCAACACTGATATCTTCGTTACGCACAGCAGTTGTCCGCACGACATCGATATCGAGCACCGGCAGGGGAATACCGAGACCCACATACAGTGTAACCCCGTAGCCGGTCATGGTCGCGGCCCGCATGTAGTCCTGCGACATCTGCTTTAAATCACCGGTGACCATCAGCGTCCCAAAACCGCCCGCAGGCGAATGCTGGGTTCCCTCCCCGATAATCAATCCCTGTGCCCCGCATAAAAAGATCGGTACACCGCTCCCGATCAGCCGGAGGTGCGGATCATTTGAGATTGGGTTGAGCAGACCCGCACCGGAATAGGACACGTTCCCACAGCCGGGCAGCAGTGTGCCCATGTAGGTGTGAAGCGTGCGATCGGTGGTATTGGTAGCAGCATTGTAGCGCTGGTAGGCATTGCGCGGATTGCACATAATTGCCTGATTTACATTTTCCAGCAGCAGCTCGGTAGTGATTGTGCGGCGCGGATAGCAGTCTGTACCGCGGGAGCTTGCACGGAGTTCTATGGATTTTCCCGCCACAAGATCCTCGAGCACATGCGCACCGCCATACTCATCTTCGCGGGTATCAGACGGTTGCGTTGCGCCAATGTACGTGTCAACTGCGGCAAGTCCGCCATAGGCTTCTACATTATTTAACCAGATCCGCTCCATGCGGATCGGTGGTTCCGCATGTCCGAAATTAAAAAAAGCACCGGATGAGCACATAGCGCCGAATGTGCCGGTAGTGACTACGTCCACTTCTTTTAGCGCTCCCTGCTCGCCGAGTTCGGCAACAATCGCGGGCATCTCTTCAGCGGTGACAACCCGCGCACTGCCGTCACGGATCCGCTCATTGATCTGGCCGATGGACTTATGCATATTCAGAAATATGCTTTAATGCATATTTAATATAATCGTTATTACTGATAGTAATATACGATTTTTAAACTTTGACGCCCAATCCCCTGTATGCATGTGCGTGCCTTCATAGACGAAATGGAACGGCTCGCCCCGCCCGATCTCGCTGAGGAATTCGATTGCGGGAGGATCGGCCTGATTGTCGAGGGGCGGCAGGATATCTCTAATGTCTGCTGTGCTTTGGACGCGACTGCATCCGTGGTCAAAAGGGCTGCTCTCGCCGGTGCCGATATGCTCGTGGTCCACCACACACCGTTATGGACGCCGGTTACCGCGCTTACCGGGCCAACTGCATCGCTGATGCGCCAGCTGCTCAAAGCGGATATGAACCTCTATGTAATGCATACTAATTTCGATCATTCTCCTGAAGGAGTGAACGATGCACTGGCAGAACTCCTCTCATTAGAAAACAGAATCCCGCTCTCACCGGGCATCATCGGCAGCTGCACAATCAACATCGATGAGATGGCCCGGCGCCTGGGGGGCAATCTCCGGATCTGGGGGGCACTTTTATCCATATCACGCCTTGCAATTGTTGCCGGCAGCGGTTTTGATCCAGCGTTCCTTGCTGAGGCAAAAGCAGCCGGGGCTGATGCCTTCCTTTCGGCTGAGCTCAAACACTCTGTCGCCCGTTCCGCACCCCTGCCCTGCATTGAAGCAACCCATTACGCTCTGGAAGCTCCTGCCATGCGCCGCCTTGCTCTCCGCAAAGGATGGCAGTACCTCGATGATCCGCCCAGGATCCGTTCCATAGTATGAGCAATCTCTGGCACCGGATTGAGGAAAAGAAAGCCCTGGATTCAGCTTTGCGCGAAGAGATTGAAGCAGCTTTTGGGATCAGGGGCAAAAAAGCGCTTGCTGCTATCGATGACGGCAAGGTCAAAAAGTACCTGGATTTTTTTGTTGTCGAGGGCAGGACTGCTGAATATGTAGTAGACGAGGATTTCTGCACCTGCCGGGATTTCATGTATCGGGGCAGAACCTGCTGGCACCTGCTCGCTGTTCGGATTGCGATGGGTGCGGATCTCGCCGATCAGGTTGACGGGTGGTACCAGGACCGGTGGAACAGACCCGGAGGGGAACCCGGCTCAGGAAAGGCATGAGACAATACACTAATCAGCGTTTTTAATTGGAAAGGCTCAGCAAATCGCGACCCCTGAAAAGCTCAGCATATCGTGACCCCGAAAGGATAAAGTCCGGCGTTTATGATCATGGGTTAAGGGGTCGAAAAAACCCGTGACTTTAGTCGCGGGATGAATCGAACCCCTTAGTCAATTACTTTCACGCCCCGGGGCTAGCAGTTTAAATACCGGTGATAAGATCATAGTAATTGTCGAGTTGA
>JAUSBW010000239.1 GCA_030651815.1 Methanoregula sp. | reverse complement strand
GACGCCCCCGCGGCGGCTACTTAACCGGTTTCGTTGTTGGGTTTACTGAATCCATTTTCGATAAGATTGATATCTTTGAACGCTTAGGTATCTTTGCTAGCAGCGAGATCTTAGCCGATTGTGTGACACGACCAATTTTTTAAGCCGGATATTTATAATGGGGAATAATATTACTAACTATTTTTTTTCAGATAATCAATAATCGGAAGGGAGATATTCTCCGCAAGCAGACTCATCCCCTCTGGTGAAAAATGAATCGAATCGACAAAAAATCGCTCTTCATACGGAAATAAAACATTGTTATCAACGAGTGGAATTGCATGTTTTTCTGCAATTTCTTCCATTGCACGATTTTCCAGCATTACTCCCTGATGAAATTTGAGATGGGTTTTGCTGCTTTTTACATCCCCATACATATAGTGACAAAACGTTGACAAAAATACCGCGATTCCATTTGATTGGCATAAATTCACGATATGTTCAATATTCCGTTTATACGTCAGGGTTCCTTGAAAATCAGAGTTGATGTCAATTTTTCCACGCGATATTGATTCCAGGAGTGTCTGCCTGATGTCCCCCCCTACCAGATTTTTCACAAAAAAATTGTATAATGCTATTGGCAAATCAGGAAATACAGCGGATATTTTGTAATATGGCCATACCTCTCCCAGGTTTCTTTTAGCATGCGAATAATCGCTTTTAAAACCTGATGTTAGTGAAGGGACCAGATCGTTATACCCATGATATATGACAACGATATCTGGTTGCGTATCTATGAGATTCAAAGAAAAATCGATCAGTATTTCGGCGCTCGTTCTTCCCCCTACACCACAGTTATTTACCTCTATTTTTTTATCCGGGAATTTTTCTTTTAGTATCCTCTCCAGCTCAAGGGGATAACTGAATTTTTTCCCACCAGCATCAAGGTAATTTCCGGTAGTCGAAGCACCCAGGCAATTGATTCGGATAAGATCTTTTGGTTTGGGAATTACTATGTCTCTATCCCCCTC
Organism: Methanoregula sp.; assembly: GCA_030651815.1. Lineage (GTDB taxonomy): Archaea > Halobacteriota > Methanomicrobia > Methanomicrobiales > Methanospirillaceae > Methanoregula. The sequence goes on along the minus strand of JAUSBW010000239.1, from coordinate 2,283 downwards.
AGGTCCATTGATATATCCCATGTTGTTGGTCACATATCGACCAAAGGTAAACATTTTTTCCCGATTCAGCGGATATGTCGCTACTGTTGTTCTGGGGGTTGGGAAATTCTTTTTATTGATATAGGGGAGATAGGGATGAGGTTCGACAAATATTTCCTTGAAGGGAATTTTTGGCTGAATTATATATTTTTTTCCGGTTTTTATCCGATATGCAAGACGGAAGGACAGTTCACATAACAGTAATACAATCACAAAACCCAAGACTGCGATAAGTGGACTGAATACCATCCACAAAAATATTGTAATTGAAATGATGCCAATTGCAAAGATTATGCAGGAAATAAAAACTCTGGAATTCATAATCGGTTCCAAAAAATATTGTTACCACATAGGGTACATTGTATCAGGACAATCAGGTTCATCATCATTTTTCGGAATGTCAGATTTACTCTTTTGCGAAGATATATTGACGTTATCTGGTTTACATCGATACGTTTCCGTGTTTTTATCTAAAGTTACTTTACAACGATTTTTGCCGGAAAGTCTTAACAGAAGTCCTTTCGGAATATTCCATAGGTAAACGAATAATGCCAGGTTTTTATTCATATTAACTCCTCCAAAAGGGTGTTTTTACAAATTGAATCTAATCCAATTCATATTCATTTTTCCAGTTATTATTTTCTTTCCACCCTAATTGATCTTTTTTATCCAGCAAATAGTTTTCCAGTACCAGATAATCCATTTCCGTTCGCATAAAGCATCGATATGCATCTTCCGGGGTACAGACGATCGGCTCTCCCCGTACATTAAAGGAGGTATTGATTAATACCGGACATTTTGAAATATCTTCGAACTCTGATAACAACCGATAATAGCGTGGATTGATATCAGGGCGAACAGTCTGAATCCTCGCTGAGTAATCAACATGCGTTATTGCGGGAATCTGGGACCTTGCAATGTTTAATTTCTCGATTCCGAACAGATCTTTCTGTGCATCTGTCATCGGATAACATAATTGACGTTTCACTGGAGCAACAAGCAGCATGTACGGGCTGGAGCGATCAAGTTCGAAATAATCGGTGACTCTCTCCTCCAGAATCGAAGGGGCAAATGGCCGGAAAGATTCGCGATACTTGATTTTCAGATTCATGAGTTGTTGCATATTCTGGTTACGTGGATCTCCTAATATTGATCTTGCCCCTAATGCCCTGGGACCAAATTCCATTCTTCCCTGGAACCACCCGACAACATAACCTTTTGAAAGGAGATCGGCAACTTTTGGAAGTAAAACAGAATCATCCAAAAATGAGGAATTTGCATCAATAGAATCAAGATATGTTTTTATTTCCTGATTTGTAAATGAAGGGCCAAGGTACGCACCATTCATCGAATCAGGTGTATTGATCACCCGGGTTTTCTTCAGGGTTAAGTGCCAGAATGCTAATGCAGCACCCACACTGCCACCGGCATCACCTGCAGCAGGCTGGATCCAGATATCTATGAATATACCCTCACGGAGGATATTTCCGTTTGTTACACAATTAAGTCCAACCCCCCCCGCTATACACAGGTAATCTTCTTTTGTCTCTTTTTTTATCGTCTTTGCCAGCCTTAATACGATCTCATTGGTAACTTCCTGAATTGATCTGGCTATATCCATCTCTTTTTGCGTTAAATCGGATTCCGGTAATCGTGGCTCCCCTCCAAAAAGAGTATGGAATTTGGAATTTGTCATTCTGAATCCGATTGGATAGTCAAAATAATCCATATTTAACCGGAATGTTCCATCGTCTTTCAGATCAATTAATGTGGATAAAATTTTATCGACATATTTAGGCTCTCCATAGGGAGCCAGCCCCATTACTTTATATTCGCCGGAGTTCACTTTGAACCCAATGTACTGGGTGAATGCAGAGTAAAGAAGTCCGAGAGAATGGGGAAAGTCAATCTGCCATTGTGGAGAGAGCTTATTTTCAAAACCCGTCCATACGCTTGTTGTAGCCCATTCTCCAACGCCGTCAAGACAAAGGACTGCAGCTCTCTTAAACGGGCTTGGATAAAACGCAGAAGCTGCGTGAGATAAATGATGTTGTACGCTTGAAATGGGGGGAATTTTCTCTTTCTCGAGATGTGATAACGATACCAGCTCATCCTGTATCAAGTTCGATGTATTGATTTTTCCTCCATACCATATGTCCATTGATTTATAAAATGAGTCAAAACCATGGGGAGTATATGAAAGATAGGTATTGAGCAGACGATTAAATTTTAATTTTGAATCGT
>JAUSBW010000237.1 GCA_030651815.1 Methanoregula sp. | reverse complement strand
GACGCCCCCGCGGCGGCTACTTAACCGGTTTCGTTGTTGGGTTTACTGAATCCATTTTCGATAAGATTGATATCTTTGAACGCTTAGGTATCTTTGCTAGCAGCGAGATCTTAGCCGATTGTGTGACACGACCAATTTTTTCATAACAAGTCAGGTGCATTGACCGGGTCAGTGAACCCGTGTCATCATTTCCGGCAATCATTTTATCCTCACCAGTATAATGATACATTAATATGACCCCAACGGTCAAAGAAACCAAAGAGCACGCGGCTAAAAAAGAGACATTAACCCCCACGCAGAAAAAGAACCTGGAAGAGACGAAACGAAAGTACCGTGGGGCACTAGAGCAGCTGAGCCGGTTATAATCCGGTCTTTTCTTTTAACCATGCTTCAACAGATTCTCTGGTGTGCTTATATTCTGCCACTTCAAGCATGAATGAGACGACCTCTTCATCTGTTGCACTGATCTGGTACCCCCGATCCCGTACCAGGTTATCAGCTGTAACAAACGCGGTCCTTTTATTTCCATCAACGAACGGGTGCCCGGTTGCAATGCCTTGGAGGATGATCGCAGATTTCCTTAAAGACTTCCTGCTCCGGTTTACCTGATATACCACGTAATCCAGCGTTGCATCATCGCGTATGCCAGAGGCTCCACCAAAATCCCTGATAATGTCTGCATGGATTTCGATAATTTTCTGAACGGTGATCGGTTCTTCGCACAAAATGCGATGCCTCACTAAAATATTGGTCGTTTCACAAGATCGGCTAAAACATCTTATAGTTCAACAGGAAAAGAATGTTCTGGATTGACCCGTCCTGTCTACACGGGTACATGCACGTCAATCAAACCCTGCGGTTTTCTGGTTTCCAACCGTGAGATCAATGTCCCGTCTTTATAGACCTCGGTTACCATTTTTCCTCCTGACGTATCATCCTTCTCGATTGACCCCTCTACTATGCCAACATTTGCCGGTATTTCATATAACTGGTCCCCCGTACTTTTTATCGGGGTAGAAAGCCCCCGTCCCCCAATATATCCGGAGAAACTCCCGGGATAATATATCCGTACCCAGACACCGGTAGTGGGAATACTGATCTTGGGAAGGTAATCTTCGGTGGTCTGACTTAACGGTATTGGAACAGGTGTTATTACCACGACACTTGTTGCCACATCATTTGTGATATCTTCAGATCCAGTTCCTAGCAACTCAATAGAACCATAGGGGGACCTGGTACTCTTCCGCGAGATCAGCGTCCCGTCTTTATAGATCTCAACTACCATTTTATCTGCCGATCCATCCAGCTTTGCTATTGTTCCATCTATCGTGGTTTCAATAACCGGCAACTGGTACCACTGTGTCCCGGAACTATTTACCTCAATATACCTCCCGCGTGCACCGATGTCCCCGAAAAAATACCCGGGATATTGTACCCGTACCCAGACGCCATTAGGAGGAATACTGATCGATGGAAGTGACTCAGCCGGAACGGAAGTAACCTGGCTGGCTGGTGTCGGAGTCGGGGATGGACTTGATGAGATTGTGACTATACCCGTTACCGCAGCGGTCATGTTCTGAGGAGCCGGCTGTGTTTTTTCATGCAGCGTTTGTCCTATAAGTGTCATTCCTCCGATCATAACAACAAGAATAAGGAACATTGCGGCGATTGTCGTGAGCGGCGATCGTTCCGGGGGTTCTTCTTCAGGGGATTGCTTGTTATTACGGGATAGACCAACAATTGTCCATTCCGGTACTGCAGGGCGGCTGACCGGTTCTTCAACTACCAACATCCCCTTGTTTTTCCTGTCTACCCTGATTAAAAGAGCACGAATTGTCGACAGGCTTATGCCCTCTGTGGGGACATTATGTTCTTTGAAGATTGCGAGGCATTTTTCGAGTTCAACAATATTCTTATCCCCTGTAATATGGATAAATATGAGTTCTATTGTTCGTTTCTCACCATCGGGTGAGTTAATGATGAGCGTTATGATTGGTTCCCGTAATTTATTTACACCCGATATTGCCAGATCAATTTCTGCAAAGGGGATATCTTCACGGATGCTGCCCGTTTCACTATCAACAAGTATGAGACGTCTGCCGGTCAGTACTGCTTCGTGCCTGACGCCCTTGATAATAATAGTCTGCGTCTTTTGAATTATCGTTTCATCGCTGTTCAGGTTAAGGTTGTCCATGACTCTACATTTAACTATAAATCTGAACTATAAAAACCAATTCGGTTTTTTGATAAACTTTCACTTTTTTAAATAGATTTCCGGCAGCTGTGGCAACCGGGTCGTGCTCCTATAATAGGTTGATATTAATTTTTGTCGTAAACACCGGGGTCTTACCAGGAGAGACGAACATGGAAAAAGATCTGCCAGTCCCCCGCCGCCAGAGTACCCCCAATCAGGATTCCATACGCGCAAAAGGTCTATCGACTTTTGCGCTACCCAGGGACTAAAATCACTCAGTACGAAATGAACTGAAATGTGTGAAAACTATCAAACTGGTGCTTGAAATCACTGACACCTTTTATACGTTTTAAAATTCCTAAAATGGGAGAAGAGCCGTTTGGACTATATGAGTTATTGGTGTATCCGATTTATAAAATATCAACTGATTAGCGCAACACGACCGATTGCTGAGAAGAGCCAAATATAATGATATGGATGTTGAACTTTTCACAGGTATTCTCGTTTTACTGCTGACACGTCTATCATTCTTGGTTGTTTGTACCCCTTCTCAATCATTTTCTGAGGGATGCGGTAGTGGGTGAGATGTTTGTCTGTTGTCAGGAACACCGGCACTTCATATGCCATTGCATAACCGAGATGGACTAAATCTGTATACTGGCTCTTCATCCGGGCGTCTTCGTTAAATTTACAGAGCAAATAGCAGGCATAACTTACCCGACTGTTTGGAACCATTACAATTGGATCAAAGGTATCAACAATATCAAAGAGTCCTCTCATCAACTGTTCCCGGTTCGGATGAGAGTTGATCTCGCTTGTAAACTCTCCAAGGATGGGTAACGATAAACATACCGGATGATTCAGGTTGTGAAGATGCTGGATCACCTGTCGATCATGAGGATTCTCAATCACTGAAAAAAGTATGCAGGTATCTAAGAAGACCTGACGGTTCATTCAAGTGCCCGGAGCTCTGCCATAATCCGTTCATGCTCTTCCCGGCTCGTGGCAAAAATAATCTTCCCTGTCTTGAGACTGAAACCACCCCCGTAGGGGAGCGTCACTTCCCGATATGGTTTGCCGATCACTTCTGCCGGGTTGAATTCTTCAGATACTGATATTGTCATATATCACATAATATCACTTTTCTGGTATCAATGTTTTGCCTATTTACTCTGTTTCACCGGATGTTGTAAGAATCATTTGATACAGAGATTTACTGTTCCAGAAGTTTCTTGATTTATGTAATCGTTCCAGCTCAGCTCGCAATCGACATGCGAGACGACCGTATCTGTCCAGTGACCCTAATAAGTGAGGTATCCAAAATAAAATTTATTTCACCGATACAATCCCCGTATTCCGGCTCACCAGCACATTATACGCATCGTGCTTTAAGTTGTGCCGCACGAGCACACTCTCAATCTCAAGAATTGCCCCGTACGGTGCCGACACGAGCGCCTCATTCTCCGGAGTAACGTGATAGGCCGGCACCACTGCATACACGGGAGTATCTGCCGTGCCATCACAGAGCTTGAACACCATCGTCTTTGCATCGCCCAGATTTCCTGACATCTTGGCAGCAATGAGATTGATCCTTTTTTCCACGTGGCGGCGGATCTGGGACAACCGCAGGACACGGGAACCGGTGGGCACCCGGTACGAGTCCCGGACTTTTCCGTCTTTCCTGAGCACTACGTACGTGTACTTGATATCGATGTTGAGATACCGGAACGGCTCTTCTCCGGATGCCAGTACCCCCATCAGCCGGGTAGGCTGGATGTTCCGGTTTGTGGCAAAACTCCAGCACCGGTCCGGCGTGCAGTTCGTGCCCCAGATAAATGAACACGGGCTGTGAATTGTCAGCCCCCGCTTCTTTAACGCAAGCGAGAGCAGCCGCAGCTGGACAGAGTTCGTCTCCTCCGCAGGCTCGACAATGAGAATCGTGCCATCCTTAACGAGCCGCCCGGCCAGTCTCATTACAAGATCCGCCCGCTGGTCCAGCGACACATCGCTGATCTCGTTGAGCACATTCGAAAAGATCATCAGCTCGATCTGCTGCGGAATTTTTGCAGGGTCAAGGGTGGTGAGATCAGCCTTTATCGGAGGCTTGATACTGACATTTGTTCCTTTCTGCGTGCACTGCTCCCGCAGGTACATGAATGCCTCTATATGTTCCTCCGAGCGTTCCACCGAGTACACTGTTGTCGTTGCACCATCAAGCCGGGAATAAAAATCTGCAATCGCAAGCGGCACTACGCCCGGGCCGGTACCGGCATCCAGCACGGTCATGGAATTTTTCAAAAGCCCGTCGCGGGCGAGCATAGCGAGCAGGTACTGGGTCTGCACATAGTAGACCGGGAAATGGTACGCGAGATACCCAAGCACATTGTATGCCTTGGTGTACTGCAGCGATCGCTGATGCACAGGCTTCCAGTAATCCGATTTCTGCGCTACAATTGCCCTGCGGAGTCGTTCGAGAATAACCGGGTCCGTCAGTTCCTTTCCCACTTTTTTTGGGATGTACTGCTCGATCGCCGCTTCCAGTGCCGGGGGAAGACGACGTGTTGCAAAAAATGCGTCCTGCCTCTCCAGCTCAGCCGGGTTTAAGGTATACTGCTCTGCCGGAACCCTCCGCGAGATCTCATAGTCCGCTCCAACCTTCTTTGCCACAAGGTTCAGCTCATCCAAGAGGGGGGTGACGAGAGTTAACAGTTTTTCAACCGGGTATTTTTTTTCAAGGTACGGCACGATCTCCGAGATTGAAAAGACCGGTTTTGAACCGGCCACATATTTTATGGTGGAGATGAGCTGCTTATCGGTCATTGTTGCCGGTTACTTGGCTATGGACACTATTACATCTTTTGTGTGTTCCTGTCACTCCTCCTGATCAGCGCTGATTGCCTGTATGAGTCCGGGCTTGGCTTGAAATCCCGCCCGTTTTTTCCTCTCCTCTCCGCCTGCCCTTAAATGCGTACGCAATATCTGCCCATGCCCGCTCCAGCAGTTTCCGGTAGTACGGGATATCGAAGTGTTCTGCATTCCATTCCGGATCCACGTTGTACGTGCGTGCATCCCGCACCACATACCGGATCTTCATGCCCGGCGCGACAGGCACCCCGCTCTGCCTGTATGCATTCACAGCAGCGCCTTCGATGCAGCGGTGGGCGTACGTGAGCCTGCTGATCCGCCGGCTGATCACCATCTCCTGTACGGGTGTGGACGGGAGCTGCTGGAGCGCATTCCGGTATATCGCGTTCACCTGATCCCACAACCCGTTGAGTTCAACGATCGTTGCTGCCCCTCCCATGACTTTGAGCATATCGCCCTGCATCGTGCGGATATATTCAGGAGTGTCATGCCTGCGTGCGGCTATGCCCCGCACCTTCACGCTGCCATCCGATAGCCTGCCATAGTATCGGTTGCAGGACCCCGACCCGTCATTGAGCGGCAGGAAAACAATCCAGTTGAAATGTTCGAGTTCGGTCAACAACTCCGTCTCGCGGTTGACCCGCTCCTGCAATGCTGCAACCGGTGAGCCCTGCACCCAGAGGCAGTCCACGATCCCGTGGAGGACACGAAAGTCCATTGCTTCTGCAATATCTTTGGTGCGCAGCAGGATGTCGCGTGATCGCCCGGTAATTCCCTCGTGCACCTCGATCCTGCCGAACTTTGCGTTCTTGTAGCCCGTGTAGCCAAAGCAGGTGACCAGCATCCACTTGAGGACAGCATCGATGCCGGTGATGGCCGGGTCGGTCTTTTTCAGCTGCTTTGTCCGTATCCGCAGGGCAAGCAGGGGTTCGAGTGCGGTGGGAAGAAAACCCCGCTGTTGCGATTCCGGGTGGCCGATGGTCTCGGGCGACAGGTTTGCCTGCACAATGATGGAGGGGTACATGGAGGTGAAGTCGATCTCGTCCACATCCTCAAATATGCCGGGCTCCGGCTGGAACATCATCCCGCCCCGGTCCGCGGCTTTAAGTTCGGCAAATTTCCGCAGCACTTCGGCATCGCTCTTCCTGAATGGCACTGCAATCCCCCTTCGCACCGCCTCATAGGTCTCGTAGCTGGAGATGAGCGTGCCCGGAGTGAACCGTGACGCGAGGCCGGGAGAGAGCCCCGAGAGCCGTGATGCCATGAGCACACCGGCAAGCCCGCCCTCCCGGTACACAAACGACTGTTCGGTATCGATCAGTATCCTGCCGTCCGGAATGAGTGCTGCTTCCTTGTGCTCCACCCTGCCGTAACTCCAGTAGGAGCGCGAGTCCATGGTGCGGTACTGCCCGCTCCGGGAAAATGGCATAGTGAGCCCCAGAGCCCGGGCCCGCAGCTGCAGTCTCGACATCCAGCGATCCGCATCCGCCATAAGTATTACGTCAGGATCGTAAGCGGAAACGAGCGAAAAGAGATCGGCAAGCACCTCCCGCTCCTGACCGTGCAGCCGCCCGGTGCGCTCGCAAACGATCTCAATATCAGAGCAGGTCGCAGCCCGGGCCGGGTCATCAAGGATCTTTATCTCCATCAGGCTCATATCGTGTTTGAACACCGGAGAGAACCGGGCGTCCGGGTCTGCACAGCAGGGGATGATCCCCCGCTCTGCCATGAAACGCTGATCGCGTCGCACATCCACGTTGAAGAGTTGCGCAGCAAACTGTGTCTGCTGCTCGATCGCCTCTGCCACCTGCCGTCCGGCAAAAACCCTGTACCCTTCGCGTTCGCCAAAGATGGTGGTAAACCTGCAGGGCTCCGCACGGTACTGATCCTCCAAAGCTTCGATCATCCCGTGATATAAGTCCGGGTCCGGGAGATGGAGATAAAACGGCGGATCGTATTCATAGTGGATCTTCTGCACAGCACCGTCTTTGCTCCACAGGTCCACACCCCCGTTCCGGAAGGCTGAGTCAAGGATCCACATCGCTGGCCTCTCTCTCCCATGACTCTTTCCGGGTATCTTTCGTGTGCCGCTCTTCCTGCTGCCTTAACATCTCTACAAGCACCGAAAAGACCACCGCCTCAAGCGGATCATCGCAGCCATAGAACGCCTCGCTCGAATGGAGTTTTGCCAGCGCTACCAGCCTCTCGCCATACGGCTTGTCTTCTTTTCTGAGTGCCCGTGTGGCCCTGGTCCAGTGATCTATAGGGCCCTTTACCCCCTGCCGGACGCTCTCAAAACTCCTGCCCGTTTACTACACCTCCAGCGTCTTCTGGGCCCTCGGCACCACTCCGCCCTTCCGGCAGGATCGGTGGCTTGCAAAACCAGAACGGTCCGGGGCCGGACCTTCGGGTATAATCTCGATGATCCGGTCTGCCTGCCGGATCAGTGCGGCAAAGGAGCGGTCACTGGCCGGCGCCCAGAGGATCACCAGTGCATCCCTGCCCGCCTGTTTGAGCGCTGATGAGATCGGGTCGAGCAGGCGCTCTGCCCCGTCAAAGAGCGTGGGATCATGCTCAACAAAGACAATCGTGTGGCTTGCTTTGTGAATTACGGTTAAGATCTGGTCAGCGGTAAACGGTCGCCGGACTTCAAAATTGTTGGATGTGCGGCTGATGCCCGGGAGGATACGCGAGTAGTTGCCGCAGACATAGAGGAAGAGGAACCGCTGGAGATCCGCGTTGCTGTTGAGCGCAGCGAGGATCTTTTTTTCCGGTGCGATCACAGCAGTGAAGCTGCCCGGGTGCAGGGTGATTCCCTTTGAGAGCTCGATCAGCATAGCACCGGATCCCTGCTGCACAGTGTGGGATAAGGCTCAGGTTTGCGGGGGGCGAAAGTGTGGGAAAATATCCTTAAAATACCTGTATGTTGCGAGCACAACAACAAAAAACAGTAGAATTCATTGCGAGCAGATCTGTTGAAAAAAAAGGATTATCCGGTCTGGTGTCACGCTTGAACCGGTGTGCGATTCGGGAATTACAACAGAACCGGGTGCTGGTGGAAATAAAAAAAATCAGAGCGCCAGCATCCGCTCGATCGCCCCACGGGCACGGTCTGCGATCTCGTCCGGCACGGTGATGCGGGGACGAAGTGTCTGCAACGCGTCCCGCACTTTTGCAAGATCCGTCTTTTTCATGTTCCGGCATACGGCTGCCTGCGAGAGCGGGTAACACCGTTTCATTGGGCACTCTTTTCCCAGCCTGTGCAGGACCCCGACTTCGGTACCTATAATGAAATCCTGTTCGGGAGATGTACAGACTTTGTGGATGATGCCGGAAGTGCTTGCCACGCGATCCGCGAGATCGATCACTTCGGGGCGGCACTCCGGATGGACGATCAGCACCGCACCCGGGTGTGCCTGTCGGGCGGCAGCGACATGAGCGGGTGTGATCTGGTCGTGCACAATGCAGAACCCTTCCCATGGCAGTACCTCCTTTTTCGTGAACCGGGCTGCGTAACGTCCAAGGTTCCGGTCGGGCACAAAGATCACGCGGTCCTGTTTCACCGAGTTGACCACTTTTACTGCATTTGACGAGGTGCAGCAGATGTCACTCTCTGCCTTGACTTCTGCTGTGGTGTTGACGTAACAAACCACGGCAGCATCCGGGTTACGGGCTTTAGCAAACCGGAGTTCTTCTGCCGAGATCATCTGTGCCATCGGGCAGCAGGCATCGGGAGCGGGGAGCAAGACGGTTTTATTGGGTGAGAGAATCGCCGCGGTCTCGGCCATGAAATCCACTCCACAGAAAACGATCACCTCGGCGTCCATGGTGGCTGCAGCTCTTGAGAGTTCGAGTGAATCTCCGCAGAGATCGGCGATATCCTGCACTTCCGGCAGCTGGTAGTTATGGACAAGGATAATTGCATTCCGCTCTTCTTTCAGTGCGAGGATTTTGTCTCTGATGGTAGTGCCCGGCAAGCTATGAACGCTCCTGTGCTGTATACGTTTTAGCCCCTCTTTTAAAAAAAGCTGGTGTGCAGGGAAATTTATGAACGGGCACATCCAACTATTTCCTGCTCTTAATGAAAATCATCCTTCCCTGCTCAACGATAAATATGATGTCGGGAGATCCGGTCAGTATCAGCCAGATCCTTGACCAGCTTTGCATCAACCCCTCCGAAGTGATTGTATCCCGGAACGGGAAGCTGGTGCCGGAGGATGCAGTTGCCGGTGGCGATGATGAGATCCGGATCATCCGAATTGCGCACGGGGGATAAATGGGGCAGGGGAATCCGGTGGCAGGAGGAGTGGGTCGGTGTATGCTCTGCGCTGAACCGCCGGTCATCCGGCTGCGGGAACCGGACCGGCATCTCTGTGCCGCTCATCTCATCGCTGATGTGGAGAAGCGGGCAGCCCGCACGATCCGTGAGCGGGAGCTCATTAAACCGCATGACCGGATCGCGGTTGCGTTCAGCGGTGGCAAGGACAGCACCGCACTCCTTGTGACTCTCTCCCGGCTCCTTCCTTCATGGGAAGATGTGAGCCTTGTGGCCATTACGGTGGATGAAGGTATTGCAGGCTACCGCGATGATACGATCCGGGCCGCAGAGGAGGTAACAAAAAAACTCCGGACCGAGCATGTCTGCATCTCGTTTACGGATCTTGTCGGGGATGATCTTGACGCCCTGCTGGTCGGGCGCGAGACGCAGGCGTGCTCGGTCTGCGGCATACTGCGAAGGAAGGCGCTTTCGGTTGCAGCCCAAAAAGCAGGTGCTACTAAAATTGCCACCGGGCACAATCTCGATGACGAAGCCCAGTCAGTACTGATGAACACGCTGCGGGGTGATCTGCCCCGCCTTGTCCGCACCAGCGATGCGGACTCTTCTGACTGTTTTATCCCACGGATCAAACCGCTTGCCGATATAGCGGAAAAAGAGATCGCTGCCTACCTGTTCGTGCAGGACCTGTTCCCCTTCCTTCCCGAGTGCCCGTATACCCGCTATGCCCTGAGATTAGAGGTGCGGTCTATGCTCTCTGCCATGGAACAGAAACATCCCGGCACCATGCGTAACCTGATAAAGAGCAAAAGGGCGATAGAGAAACATGTGGGCAGGCGTGTAATGTCTGAACCCCTGCGCCGCTGCCGCGAGTGCGGGGATCCCTGCAGCGGGGAACTCTGCCAGGTGTGCACACTCCGGAAGTCACTGGGGAAGTGACGGCGCACCCTGCACGCGTTCGGGATGAGTATAGATATTCATCTTTGCGCTGCGGACAAAGCCGATGACGCACAGGCCGGTCTTTGCGGCGATCTCGATCGCAAGGGTGGTAGTAGCTCCCCGGGATATTACGATCGGGATGTTTGCGATCAGGCATTTACGTACCATCTCTGATGAGATGCGCCCCGAACAGATAGCAAAGGTGCAGGAGAGGTCTACGTTGTTGCGCAGGGCATACCCGATCACCCGGTCGAGCGCATTGTGCCGCCCGATATCTTCCGATCGGGCGATCACGCCATCTGTGGATGCAAGACCCACCACATGGATACCGCCAGTTTTATCATGCAGCTCGGAATCAAGAATACCCCGGATTGTGCCGCTGATAATGGATGTGGGAATGGTAAAATCGGATTTGATGGAGGGGAGTTTTGCTGTGTCAATGAATGATGCACTGCCCCCGCAGCCGGAGAGGATCGTCTTTTTGGGGCCCAGCACCTTAAAGAGGTTCTTTGTGATCACGCTGAGGCGGTTCTTCTCGATCCTGATTGATTCGATCTCGTCTATCCCCTTGACGATCTGTTCAGTGTAGAGATACCCGGTGACAAAATCTTCCAGCTGCACGGGGCTCATCATGGCAGTCATCGCGTGCCTGCCGTTGATAAAGAGGGCATACGGGATCTCTTCGATCACTTCGTGGGAGGCGACTTCGACCTTTTCCCCGTCAACCCGTATACAGGGCACGTGCCTGAACATCTCCTCTCTTGTGATATGTCCGTCTTTGTGTGTGGTCATTGCGGTTCTTCTCCTCTTGTTAATATTTCATCCATGCTGCCGGAACGGTAGCCTTCGAGATCGAGCGTGACATAGGTAAACCCGGTTGTTCTGAAGGTTTTTGCCAGTCTGTCCTGCATGGCCAGCAGTTTTGGGATCTCATCTTTCACTACTTCGATCCGGGCAAGGCTCCCGTGCATCCTGACCCGGCACTGGGCAAACCCGCTCGTGTGCAGGAAGGCTTCGGCCTCTTCGATCATGGTCAGTTTTTTATGGGTGATCTCATCTCCATAGGGAATGCGGGATGAGAGGCAGGCAGCTGACGGCTTATTCCAGAACTGCAACCCTTTGGCCTGTGCAATCTCCTGTATATCGGCCTTGGTTATACCGGCCTCCAAAAACGGGTGGCAGATCCCTTCTTCCGTGCTTGCTAACAGCCCGGGACGGTGTTCACCGGTATCGGAGACATTGATGCCGTCAGCAATGCAGGCAAAGTGCAGTGCATCTTTTTTCCATTTCAGCACTTTGGCTGATTTTTTCTTACACCAGTAGCACCGCTCTGCGGGATTTTTTGTGAATCGTTCATCGTCCATGACGCTTACAGAAATGATCTCCATCTGGAGGCCGGACTCGTCTGCGATCTGCCGGGCTTCTGCAATTGCCGCACGCGGGACAACCGGGCTGTCGAGCAGGATACACCGGGCGTTGCTGCCCAGCACCTCAGTTGCAAGCACAGCAAGCAGTGCGCTGTCTACACCCCCGGAATAGGATATGAGCATCGAGCCCTTCGATGCGATCATCGCTTTGAGCGCCTGCGTTTTTTCTTTCGTATTCATTGGAGCCACGGATTTTTTTAAAACCTGTCAACTGGAATGCGTTTTAAAATTATTGTACTGAAATTATGTTCCGTTCGATGAAGTGAGAACCCCACAATTTTAGTCGTAGGAGTGTTAAGAACCGCACCGTTCAGGGGCAGGACCGGCACATCCGCCCCCCCCTTCACGGAGCTGGCGGCAGATCCCGCAGATGCGTTCGATCACATTGACCTGTTTTTTATCAATCAGGTCCTGTGCCAGCGTGGCGATCGATTTTTTCACTTCGTCTTCAAATTCGATCCTGTACCCGCGTTTGCCGGAAAGGTACTGTGAGACTGCTGACGGCGCAATCTCAAGCATCCGCGATGCCTCTACCTGGGAGACCCCGCACCTGACGAGCTCGACTGCGATTGCCGACCGGATTGCCGGCAGGACGTCCCACACTATTTTCTGACAGGGTGCTTCCATGGTATCACAACGTTTAAGTTATCCCAGTTGTCACATAATATATTGCATTCACAATTGTGAATTATGCCGGGAAACCCCAATAATCTTTCGAGTTCATGGACCTGCCATACGGTTCGACCGAACAAAGAATATGGTTTTATGGTATGCACGGGTGGGAAAGAATAATCTCACATTCCACACAGATATTCAGGTAAGAGAGAAGGCATGGGAGCACAACGCACAATCTACATGGATCATTCCGCCACCACGTTTGTAAAACCGGAGGTGGTAAATGAAATGATCCCGTACTTCATGGAACATTTCGGCAACCCGTCATCCATCTATGGCATTGCCCGCGAATCGAAGAAGGCAATCGATACCGCACGGGTGCAGACTGCAAAAGCGCTGGGGGCAGATCCCGATGAGATTTATTTTACTTCGGGCGGGAGCGAGTCCGACAACTGGGCGATCAAGGGAGTGGCCTTTGCGAACCGGAAGCGGGGCAACCATATCATCACCACCCGGATCGAGCACCATGCGGTGCTTCACACCTGCCAGTATCTCGAAAAGGAAGGTTTTGAAGTCACGTACCTTCCCGTTGACCAGTATGGGCTTGTTGATCCGGCTGTGCTGGAAAAGGCGATCACGGAAAGGACGATCCTGATCTCAATTATGTATGCAAACAACGAGATAGGGACGATCGAACCGATCGCAGAACTCGGTGCGATCGCCCGGAAGCATAAGGTGTACTTCCACACCGATGCCGTGCAGGTAATCGGCAGCATCCCGATTGATGTAAATGCGCAAAACATCGACCTGCTCTCCCTCTCCGCCCACAAGTTCTATGGGCCCAAAGGGACGGGAGCGCTCTATATTAAAAAAGGTGTCCGGATCGAGAACCTGATCCACGGGGGCGGCCAGGAGCGCAGGAGGCGTGCGGGTACTGAAAATATTGCCGGTATTGTAGGTCTGGGCAAGGCAATTGAGCAGGCAACTGTTGATATCCCGGGACATTCAGCAAAGATTCGTGCAATGCGGGACCGGCTCATCAGGGGCGTGCTTGAAACCATTTCCCACACGCGGCTCAACGGTCACCCGGAAAAACGCCTTCCGGGAAACTTCAATGTGAGTTTCGAATTTATCGAAGGCGAGTCTATGCTCCTGTGGCTGGATGACGAGGGCATCTGCGCTTCTACGGGTAGTGCGTGCACTTCGGGTTCGCTTGAACCGTCCCATGTGCTGCTCGCAACCGGTCTGCCGGTAGAGATATCGCACGGCTCGCTCCGGCTCACGCTCGGCGATGCAAATACGGAGAAGGATGTGGATTTCGTACTCGAAGTACTTCCAAAAATCGTAACAAAACTGCGGGAGATGTCCCCGTTATACTTAAAGAGCGGAAAGGAAGGTGGCTGCAATGTACAGTGACAAGGTCATGGACCATTTCAAGAACCCGCGAAATGTTGGCGAGATCGAGAACGCCGACGGTATAGGGGAAGCAGGAAACCCCGTCTGCGGGGACATCATGAAGATCTTCTTAAAGATCGGGAACAACGTCATCACTGATGCGAAGTTCAAGACGTTCGGCTGCGGTGCTGCGATCGCATCCAGCAGCATGGCAACAGAACTGGTCCGGGGAAAAACGCTTGAAGAGGCCTGGGAGGTCTCGAACATGGCAGTGGCCGAAGCGCTCGAAGGTCTCCCTCCGATCAAGATGCACTGCTCGGTACTGGCCGAGAAAGGGATCCACAAGGCCATCAATGATTACCGCGTTAAAAAAGGGCTTGAACCGTGGGTGGAAAAAAATCCGCGCTCGCATGAACATGAAGATATGAGCTGCAAGCACTAAGGATTGACAACTGCACGGATTTAAGAAAAGTCAGGTGAGCAATGTTTTCACAAAGGGAACTTAAACGATACAAGCGGCAGATGATGCTCTTTGGCGAGGATGGCCAGGAGCGGCTGAAAAAGGCGCATATCTTTATTGCAGGCGCCGGAGGACTGGGCTCACCGGTCTCCATCTACCTTGCAGTTGCCGGCGTGGGAACGATCACCATTGCCGATATGGATGTGGTTGACTTAACGAACTTAAATCGCCAGATTCTCCACTTTGACCGGGATATCGGCAAGAAGAAGACTGCATCTGCTGAAGAGAAGTTGCGGGAGCTCAATCCGGATATCACGATCAACGCAATCGATGTAAAGATCGAAGAATCGAACGCGGTAAAACTTATCGGGAGAGCCGATGGGATTGTGGATGCAATGGATAACTACCCGACGCGGTACCTGCTCAACGATGTCGCGATTGCAAAGGAGATCCCGCTCTTCCATGGCGGTATCCGTGGATTCTGTGGGCAGGCAACCACGATCATTCCCGGAATAACCCCGTGCTTCAAATGCATCTTCAAAAAAGCCCCGCCCAGGGAAGTGTTCCCGGTTGTGGGTGTGACGGCAGGCATCATCGGTGCTGTGCAGGCCAATGAAGTGATCAGGTACCTGACAGGCAGCGGTGAACTGCTCACGGGGCGTCTCTTCATCTGGGACGGGATGCAGGCGCATGCAGAGGAGATCTGCGTAGAGCGCAACCCCGGCTGCGAAGCGTGCAGTGGCATGACAACAACAAAAACCACAGCGAGGAAGAAGAAGTGACGGTGAAGATACGGTTTTTTGCACGGTTCCGCGAACTGCTCGGAACCGATATCGTGACAGATGTAGCAGCAGGGACGATGTTTACCCATCTGATCCTGACCATAGCACAGAAAAATTCCGCGGGATATGCGGCCATCTTTGATGAGAACGGCACTTTTCACGAGTTTGTAATCCTGATGCAGAATGGCAGACGGATTGAGATCGCAGATGCGGCAAAGACACAGGTCGCAGACGGTGATGAAATCGCCGTCTTCCCACCGGTTGCGGGTGGATAATTTAAGGAGAATCATGATCGCAATACAGACAGCTGATGTCGATATCGGAGCTCTCATGACTGCCGCAAAGAAGCCGGGAACCGGTGCAGTCATAGTCTTCGATGGCGTTGTTCGTGATGACGGGATCACTGAGATGGAGCTCGAAGCCTATGAGGAAGTGGCGGTAAAAGAGCTCGAAAAAATTGCTGATGATGCAACCCGGCAGTTTGGTCTCCTGCATATCGACATTATCCACCGGATCGGGCGTTTTCCGGTTGGCGAGACTATCCTGATCATTGTGGTGAGTGCCGGGCACCGTAAAGAGGCATATGCCGGGTCCCGGTTTATTATTGAAGCGATAAAAGCCGGTGTGCCAATCTGGAAGAAGGAACTGACCAAAGACGGCGGGCGCTGGGTGCCGGGCGATCATGGGCACGGCACGGGGCACCGTTGAACCGTTCATCATCCGATCAATCCCCCAAAACCACCCTTCTTTTCGATCTGATGGTCTGACCTGCACCCCCAAAAAAAGGTGCTGCCGGAAGCCCGCTATATTGCAGGGTCAAAATCCATTTTATGGAGTTCTTTCGTATCCCCTCCAAAAATAGGGTAAACCTACTTTCCGGTGTTACTGCCAATCCAATGCATGGAGAAAAATAATACTCACACTTTATGATCTCAAGTAGGGAGACCGACCTTCTTCAAAAGAGTGACAGCCAAGCGTTCT
>JAUSBW010000235.1 GCA_030651815.1 Methanoregula sp. | reverse complement strand
GATCTTTAGAGTGCCCACGCACTATTCGTATCATCCGTGTGTGGAAGTCTGAATCATATTCTCCGGTGACGCTGATTGACGTGGTATCATGATGGAGACGCAAAGTGCCGAGTGGCATCTTTTTCATCATGTTGGTGACGATGCCTGTGAATAGTCGAGTGGGTCCATACGCAGCTATGGCGTCAAGTGCCTCTCCAAATAGATATTCATTCAGATGCTCTGGTTTGATGCCTTCTCCGAGCAATCGTTCAACTGCTATATCCTCAAAAAATTCGGGCATGACATAAAGTCGGCGTTCTGTGAATCCAAGTCCATTCAGGGCCAAGGCTTTTACTGCGGTGCCGTGGGAAACATTATGATGCCGTGTTTTCGGTATAACTTGATCGATATATTCTCCGATCCCTAGTTTATCGAACATCCCCGCTACAATACCGAGATGTCCTACAGTTACATTTGTGCCTTCTATCAGCGACATAAGCCCAATAAAAATTTAGTCGTACTTAGTTATATAGGTATGTAATATATAATTAAAAAAAATGGTTCATTTTACTGCCGAAGGTCGGACAGACAATCAGGGTTTCAAATTTTGTTGTTGAAGTGCAAATTCCAGATTATTTCGCGCAACCTCGTCATCTGGGTCAATGTCAATTACCCTGTTAAAGGAGACAATAGCTTCTGCATACTGTCCGAGATTTAGTAGTGCAATTCCGCGGTTGTACCACGCATCGGTGTAATCCGGGTTGATGGCAATTGCCTTGTCATACGAGTCGACCGCTTCTGTATATCGTCCGAGATTACCGAGCGAGAATCCGCGGTTGTTCCACGCCTTGGCGTAGTCCGGGTTGATGGCAATTGCCTTGTCATAGGAGGCAACCGCTTCTGTATGTCGACTGAGATCACTTAACGCGAGTCCACGGTTGTTCCACGCCCCAGCGAACTCCGGGTTGAGGGCAAGCACCTTGTCATATGAGGCAACCGCTTCTGTATGTCGACCGAGATCACTTAACGCGAGTCCACGGTTGTTCCACGCCCCAGCGAACTCCGGGTTGAGGGCAAGCGCCTTGTCGAATGAGTCGACCACTGCTGCATGCTGTCCGAGATAATGGAGCGCATTTCCGCGGTTGACCCACGCCAAGGCGAAATCCGGGTTGAGGGTAATTGCCTTGTCATACGATGCAAGGGCCTCGGCATGCCGACCGAGATCACTTAACGATAATCCGCGGTTGTTCCACGCATCGTCATAATCCGGATTGAGGGCAAGCGCCTTATCATACGAGTCGACCGCTTCTTCATGTCGACCGAGCTTACCTAGCGCTAATCCGCGGAAGTTCCACGCATCGTTGTAATCCGGATTGAGGGCAATTGCCTTGTCATACGAGGCAAGGGCTTCTTCATGTCGATCGAGATCACTTAACGTGAATCCGCGGAAGTTCCACGCTTTGGCGAAATCCGGGTTGATAGCAAGAGCCTTGTCATACGAGGCTAGGGATTCAGCATACCGTCCAAGTTCACCTAACGTGAATCCGCGGAAGTTCCACGCTTTGGCGAAATCCGGGTTGAGGGCAAGCGCCTTGTCATAGGAGACAAGGGCTTCAGCATGCCGTCCAAGTTCACTTAACGCGAGTCCACGGTTGTTCCACACATTGGCGTCATTTGGGTTGAGGGCAAGTGCCTTGTCATACGAGTCGACCGCTTCGGCATGCCGTCCAAGTTCACCTAACGTGAATCCGCGGTTGTTCCATGCCCCAGCGAAATCCGGGTTGAGGGCAAGCGCTTTGTCGAATGAGTCGACCACTGCTGCATGCTGTCCGAGATAATGGAGCGCATTTCCGCGGTTGACCCAAGCCAAGGCGAAATCCGGATTGAGGGCAAGCGCTTTGTCATATGAGTCAACCGATTCGGCATGCCGACCGAGCTTACCTAGCGCCAATCCGCGGTTGTACCACGCTTCGTTGTAATCCGGGTTGATGGCAATTACCTTGTCATATGAGTCGACCGCTTCGGCAGGCTGTCCAAGTTCACTTAATGCAAATCCGCGGTTGTACCACACACTGGCGTCATCTGGATTGATGGAAAGCGCCTTGTCATACGAGTCGACCGATTCTGAATATCGACCGAGCTTATCTAGCGCATTTCCGCGGTTATACCACACACTGGCATCATTTGGATTGAGGGCAAGTGCCTTGTCATATGAATCGACCGCTTCTGAATACCGACCAAGTTCACTTAACGCTAATCCGCGGTTGTTCCATGCATCGGCATAGTCCGGGTTGATGGAAAGCGCCCTGTCGAATGAGTCGACCGCTTCTGTATATCGTCCGAGATTATCTAGCGCATTTCCGCGGTTATACCACACACCGGCATCATCCGGGTTGATGGAAAGCGCCCTGTCGAATGAGTCGACCGATTCTGAATATCGACCGAGCTTATCTAGCGCTAATCCGCGGTTATACCACACACCGGCATCATCTGGATTGATGGCAAGTGCCTTGTCATACGAGTCGGCCGCTTCGGAATACCTACCGAGCTTATCGAGCGCGAGTCCGTGGTTGTACCACACACCGGCATCATTTGAATTGATGGCAAGTGCCTTGTCATACGAGTCGACCGCTTCGGAATACCTACCGAGCTTATCTAGTGCATTTCCGCGGTTATACCACACACCGGCATCATCTGGATTGATGGCAAGTGCCTTGTCATACGAGTCAACCGATTCTGAATATCGACCGAGCTTATCGAGCGCGAGTCCGTGGTTGTACCACACACCGGCATCATCTGGGTTGAGGGCAAGCGCCTTGTCATACGAGTCGGCCGCTTCGGAATACCGACCCAGATTGCCTAGCGCAGCTCCGCGGTTGTTCCATGCATCGGCATAGTCCGGGTTGATGGCAAGTGCCTTGTCATATGAGTCAACCGATTCTGAATATCGACCGAGCTTATCGAGCGCGAGTCCGTGGTTGTTCCACGCACCGGCGTCATTTGGATTGATGGCAAGCGCCTTGTCATACGAGTCAACCGCTTCAGAATACCTACCGAGCTTATCGAGCGCGATTCCGTGGTTGTACCACACACCGGCA
>JAUSBW010000234.1 GCA_030651815.1 Methanoregula sp. | reverse complement strand
ACAATGTAGTGTATATTTAGACACTATAAGAGAAAGTAGTTTCCTCTGCGATTCGCGCTCTAAATTTGAAAATAAGCAAATTTTGAAAAGATCGAAAAATATCTTCTCGCTTGTAGTGTGTACGATCTCCTCTAAATGGGTAAAGAGAGACAAGCAGTCGCTGCTATGGATATCTCATATCCATGGGTCCCTGTGGCTCGATGGCCATGAATACTCTTGGGGGCTCAAGCCCATCGTGCTTCCACCCCCGCCGCTCGGGCATCCCCCAATATTGTGATAGCCATCAGAAGGTTAATGAAAACCTCCGAAAAGGGGGTCAAGGGGATGCTCCCCTTGGGCTGCCTCCCCCACTGGAGGAGGGAAGGGGTCACCCTCCGAACTAACGCAGAGAATAAATGAATGAACGGAAAAAGGATTTCTACGGAGCTGTTATTTCCTGAAATCCGGTAAAAGGAAACGGATATGGGAAATGATCAGAATTCAGGGTTTCTCCTGAACGTAACGGTTAATCATGATTTTTGCGCCCTGACACGGTCCAGAAATGCATCAGCTGATAGCACGGTACAAATGTATCACGCAGGTCATGAACCTGGCGGGATCGCAGAATCGGTACCGTGACATAATAAACGAAAGCATTCGTTCACCAATAAAAAAATTTTTTTTTAAAAATAAGATGAGAAAAATTATTTAAATTTGATCGTCGGCGATTCGTATCCTTTTGTTGCATACCCCTCGTGAATGAGAATTGCACCTACATACGATGCAATTGCAGTGCGAGTGATATTCTTTTGTAACCATGCTCCCACACTACCCTCAGGTGCCCGATCCCGTGAAGTTCCGATATTTGGCGATTGTCCCTTAAAATGTTGTAATAATGCAGAATATTGACTTGCGGAAACTACTGTTGAAGAACCAGAACCGTAGTATATCGTGGTTCCAGTCGCTATCGATCCTTCGTACTCAAACTCACTCCTACCTGCCCAAGTGGGTAATTTTTTCATCGTCTGCCCTCCATCGATCCAACCCAATATGGTTGATAATTAGATATTTTGCGTGAAAAAAGATAAATTTTGCCCTATTTTCGATTTAATCATCAATACATCGTTTATTTGCTCTCATACTATCGATGTATCGTTTATTTACTATCATACTATCAATACATCGTTTGTTCCGTTTCTCATTTTACTTCTTACTTTACGCAATCACCTTTTATAGATATTTTTTGTCCGTTCAGTCCGAACGGTGAGGATATGCGGGGACACAATTTCATAAGAAACGGATATCATGTAAGAAGGAGAGGTGACAGCAGCCGGGTATGGTTCCCGGGGACTCGCGTACTTCATTACAGCATACTACGTGTTCCGGCTTAACTGCCGGGTTCGGCAATCGACCAGGTGTTTCCCGGCAGAAACGAATCCCCTTCTTCGCCGGATACAATGCGATACTCCCGGGGAGATACCAGCAGAACGGGAGATATCCCGGTGACACATGCAGCTAATACCATTCCCCCATACATTTTCATTCCGGCACGGAGCAAAAACCGGCGGTACACTGTGAATTGAGATCTCCCCACCCTAAAGGATGGGGCTTCCAGTAGACTGTTGGCGCTACTTTTTCTTCGGTTCATTTTGGCTTTCCACGTATTTCATCAGCACGTCGAGCGAGACCTGCCCGGTACTCGCTATGAATTTTGAGTCCGACCAAA
>JAUSBW010000217.1 GCA_030651815.1 Methanoregula sp. | reverse complement strand
TGCCGTGATATTTGAGGGGGTTTGCCCGGATTTTGAAATCAATGACGGGATCTGGGATGCCGGCAAGGGGTGGGATGTCTCCCTGTGCTGAGTGAGGGGTTTGGCCACTCTGGTCCGGGCAATTTCCGGGTTGGTTGTTATCTAGGGAGGCTTCCCCGCCTCAGGGCCTCTTCGAGGCACGGCGGGGCTGGGAGGTTTCAGTTTTTGTCAGGCCCCAGAACCGCCGCGGGAGCGTCCCTTCGGGGGCGGCGAGGGGAATCGCATGTCCAACAATAATTAGAAAAAATGAATAAGGACGCAAACAAGAATCTATCACATTCAACTCTCAATTATTGATGAGAATAGGTTATGACTTCGATAATTTCTAAAAACCAGAATAAAACGACTCTTTTCCCCTATTCTACGGATAATAATATTTTTCAAAATCTTGTCGGGTATGCCAATAATCAGACAAAGTTGTATTGCGAAATAAATCCTGTTTCGAACAGAAAACTCAAAGGTCAGATTTTTACCCCCCCCAAAATAGCGTCATTCATGGCGGGGTTATTCACATCACAAAACAAAAAAATTAAGATTTTAGATCCTGGCGCAGGAACCGGAGTCCTCATCGCAGCTATCTGTGATCGTTTAATTCAGGAAAATCGTCGAAACCTCGAAATATCGATTCATGTGTATGAGAATGACAAAAATGTATTGCCGTTTCTCCAATCGACATTAGAAGCATGCAAGACCGCGCTGATTGAAGTGGATTGTTCGATGGATTATCAGATTTTTGATAATGATTTCATTCTTCACCATGCAAAAGTCGAAAGTGACGGGGATTGTATTGTCTATTCGCTCGATTTGAAAACAAGATATGATCTCATAATTTCAAATCCACCCTATTACAAATTAAACAAATCATCACCCGAAGCATTGGCACTTCAAAAATATGTTTACGGGCAGCCAAACATTTACGCATTTTTTATGCTTCTTTCCGGAATGTTGCTGAGTGAAACGGGTGAGATGGTATTCATAACTCCTCGAAGTTTTTGCTCTGGTCTTTATTATTCAAAAATCCGAAGATGGTTTTTAAATACCCTCACTCTGGATAGGCTTCATCTGTTTGAAACCCGGAAAGATTTGTTCGTTGACGATGAAATCCTGCAGGAAAATCTCATTTTCCATGCAACAAGTGTCCTCCCGACAAAAGAAGGAAAAACGCTTGTCAGTGTAAGTTATGATCGACAATTCACCCAATACCAGGAGTTGACAGTTCCCTCATCCGATGTTGCCTATTGCCGGGGAGACGACTGTTATATCCGGATTCCCATCTCTGAAAACGATCTTAAAATTATTGAGATCGTTGACTCGTGGCCGCAAACTCTCAATTCAATGGGTTTCGAGATTTCAACCGGTCCCGTTGTAGATTTCCGGGCTTTGAAACATCTTAAGAGCTCAATAGAGAATTCAAATTGTGTCCCGCTGTTATGGATGCACAATGTCAGGGGCATTGATGTTGAATGGTCCGTCGATAAAAATGGAAAAGCGAAGGCGATCGAAGTTAATCCTGAATCGAAGAATCTCGTAGTACCAACACGAAATTATGTTGTTCTGAAACGATTTACCTCAAAAGAGCAGAAAAAACGAGTTCACGCTGCAGTGTTGAATGCGGACCAGTTCTCCGATTTTGAATTCATCGGCCTCGAAAACCATTTGAATTATATTCATAAAAAACGAGCCGCTATGTCTCTTGATGAAGCGTATGGCATTGCAGCTCTCCTGAATACAACGATTATTGATCAATATTTCAGGGCACTGAATGGGAATACACAGGTAAATGCAACGGATATCCGCGTGGTATCGATGCCGGACTATGAAAAAATTGTTGTCATCGGGAAATTGATCCGGAAAAGAAATCCTGAATTAATATCTGACTGCGATGATGCAATCTCTAAAGTATTAAAAATCGAAAAACATGTCGTGAAAAACTAGGGCGCTGACTTCAATGAGCAAAATCGATGACGCATTAAAAATTCTTACATCAATGGGGATACCCAAGGCACAGCAGAATGATCGATCCGCATTAACCCTTCTCGCTGTGCTCGATGTCAAGAAGAAAACACCATGGAAAAGTGCAAAAGAACGCCCGATTATTATTCATGATGTCATGGGATTCATTAAGGAAAATTATGCAATAACCTATGCAGAAAATTCAAGAGAAACAATTCGAAGGTAGACGCTCCACCAGTTTGAACAGGCCGGGATTGTTATCCGGAACAGGGATGATCCCACCCTTTCGACTAACAGCCCGAAGAACAACTACACAATAACGCCCGAGGCATTATCGGTAATACGAGCGTTCGGAACTCCGGGTTTTGATGCGGAATTAAGTCATTTTACTGCGAATCACGGAAAACTCATAGGAAAATATGCAGGCCGGAAACGTGAGCACGATTTAACGATCACACTCAACGATGAGATTTTAACTCTAACCGCTGGAGCGCATAATGAATTACAAATTGCGATTCTCCGGGATCTCTACCCTGGGTTTTTCCCTTCCGCAGAATTGCTTTATCTTGGGGATGCAGCAAACAAAATGCTGAAAGTTAATGAGAAACTGATCGCAGAATTACACTTCCCCATCACGCAGCACGATAAATTGTCGGATATTGTTTTCTATGACCGAACAAAGCATGTGTTGTTTTTAATCGAGGCCGTTACTTCTCACGGTCCGATGTCTCCAAAGCGTTTACATGAACTGACAGAATTGCTGTCAAAGAGTGGAATAAAGCAGATTTTTATCAGTGCTTTCCCATCGAAGAAAGAGTTCAAGAAATATTTCGATGAGACCGCTTGGGAGACAGAGGTCTGGTTGGCTGATGAGCCGGATCACATGATTCATCTCAATGGCCCAAAATTTTTGTTTGTTTTAAATTAATTTTTTTTTCGAGCGCTTTGAAGACCAGAATGTTTTGCAGGTTGATGTCTCGCGGGTATGAGTTTGGGGCATCCCTCCGGGGGTGGCGGCGTTCATCGCGGGTGGAAATTGAGGGCGCTCTACCGGATATTTGATAGGGGCGCCCCGTAGCGGATCGATTACCGGAAAATCCAGAGTCGGGTAATCTGCCCGGCGAGACCCTGACAAGCCGGACGTGCGACTCACGAAAGGGGTAGGCTCCCTTACATTT
>JAUSBW010000213.1 GCA_030651815.1 Methanoregula sp. | reverse complement strand
GTATCCATTCCAAAACTAATGGAAATATTAATATCTTAGTACGTATATAACATTATACACGATACTACTGCAACCCCTTCGGGAATTACTTGCACCCCTCACCAACGAGGCGATTGAGCAGGAATCAGATCCAATACCTCTTCGTAGACATATTCGTCAAATATTGGGAATTTTAGAAACATATCAAGAACAATATGACCGAGATAAGGAGGAAATTCAAGCCCTCCGAGACGAATTAAATCGCGTTAAAGGAGAGCAGGGAAAACCTGACATTCGACCTAACAAAGATAAATCGCGAGATATCTCTTCAGAAAAAGAACGTAATTCTAATCCCCCCAAAGAGAGAAAAGGACGACGGGCAAGAAACTATAAAGTACCAATAACGCGCTCTCAAAAATGCTATTTTCCTCGCGAAGAGCTTCCACCTGATGCAGTTCCCAAAGGCTTTCGCCGGGTTATCATTCAGGATATCAAGGTCGTCCTGGATAATGCAGAATTGTTGCTTGAAGTTTTTTACTCACCTTCAACAAAAAAGACATACATGGCAGCGCGTCCACCCGGATGCGAGGGAGAATATGGGGACGGTGTCCGCACGTTTATCCTTACTGCGAAGCATATGGGGAATATGTCGGAATCATGTATTCATGATCTGCTCAAATCATATGGAATACTAATCTCAAAATCAAGTATCTCAAGAATTTCTCGCAGAGATGCAGCATTATTTCACTGTGAAGCCGACGATATTCTGAAGGCCGGCGTTCTCGCTGGTAAATATGTCCACATAGATGATACCGGGGCTCGGGTCGATGGCAAACAGCACTTTACTCAGATACTCTGCAATCCATTCTTTACGGCATACATGACACTACCTCATAAAGATCGGCTTTCGATTTTGCGAATGCTCCTGATGGGTATAGAACTGAAGTTCCAATTTAATGATGCAACTTTCGAATTGCTGGAAATTTTCAAAGTACCCGAAAAAGTTCGGACGTATCTGAAGGAAAACTACGATGGACGAACTCTGACAGAGCAGGAGATTGAGATCCTACTCAAGGAAATTCCTTCAGACAACCGCAATCCTGATCAGTTGTATCGACGTATCATGGAAGCAGCCGGGATCACATGGTATCATGAACAGAAGGAGGTTCCGGTAGTTCAGACTCTTGTCAGTGATGATGCAGCTCAATTCAGACATATTGCCGATTTTCATTCCTTGTGCTGGATTCACGCAGGTCGTATCATTAAGAAACTTAACCCGCTAACTCCACTATTTCAGGAAGAAGTGAGCAGAGTTCGTAAGGATTTCTGGATTTATTATAAAACATTACTAACGTTCCAGCAAGAACCTGAGCACGGTGACATTGAAGATTTGAGAGAGCAATTTGACAAAATATTCACGCGGAAAACTGATTTTCCCGCTTTGGACAAGATTCTTCATACGATTTTTGACAATAAAGAGAAACTTCTGGTGGTTCTCAAATTTCCTCACGTACCACTCAACAACAATCCGGCTGAACTGGGTGCAAGGGTCGCCGTAAGAAAACGGGATGTAAGTTTACATACCATGACCCCAGAAGGAACAAAAGCGGTTGACACTTCAATGACGATCATTCAGACCGCGAAAAAACTTGAAGTCAATCCCATAACATACATCCATGATCGCCTTACTCATAATGAGTTAGAACGCTTGGCTGTCACTCTTTTGAAGAAGGTCGGTCTCCCTACTTGAGATCATAAAGTGTGAGTATTATTTTTCTCCATGTATTGGATTGGCAGTAACACCGGAGGGTTGGATT
>JAUSBW010000204.1 GCA_030651815.1 Methanoregula sp. | reverse complement strand
ACCCATTTAGCGGGAAAAGTACACACTACACATTAGGTCTCCTATCAGATACCAGAATTGACTTCATACCCAAGACGTTGAGTTGATCACGCACATCCTTTGTAACGTTCACATAGAACGACTCAACCTCCTTCCCAAGATCTACCTCCAGCCGATCAATTTGCCTGAGCTTTTTAAGAAAATCCTTCAATCCGATAGATGCGTTTTTCGAATCTGCTGAAACGATCATCCATCTCAATGCTGAAAGAAGCCGGTATGCAAGTGTGCAGACAAAGAAATATGCACGGACTCTGTTTTCCAAGCGGTGTCGTACAGGTTTCATATCCTCATCCACCTTAACAATCTGGAAAAACTTCTCTACGAAATCTTTCTCCAGATACAATCGAACCACCTCTGGTGCGGAGTATGACTCATCGGTCGAATAGACAAGATATTTCCCATCCATTGCCAGTGCTTCTTCCATCCGGTCGGTGTTCAATTTCCATTCAAAATCAACGATTTTTCCATCAGAGGGCATTGTGATAATAAAAAAACTCTTCCGGCCCTCCAGAATTTTTGATATTTTATTGCGTAGTAACTCTTGAGTTTTCACGTCGATATTCTTTTTCAATTTGTTTAATTCCCCAGAAATTTCATGAATTGCCCGGTTTCTTTTGACAAGACATCCTGCAGCTTTGGTCACATTGCGATACACTACCGCTTCCCGCTCTTTGCCGTATAATTGAGCTCGAATTTTTACGGCGTATAATTCACCTATATTTTTACATGGAACAAGATTCTCTTGAGTTCCAGGAATGTCCACATTCTGGACCATCTTCTTTGCATCGCTGGAGATTTTGGGTACTCCGCAGATAACCTTCCAGTCGTGTTTTTCCAGCGCAGTGACAGTCTTTTGGGAGGTATTTCCTCGGTCCCAGATGATTGTTCCCTCTTTTATTGCAAAATCGGATAGTCGCGGGATTAATTCCTGCATGGTTGTCATCGACGAATGATTACCCGGATGGACTCGTTGGGCGAGAGGATGCTGATCGTATTTCGAGACAAGCACCGAGAGATTGATTTGCTGGTGTTTTCCCTCCTCTGCATTATGACCTTTTTTCACAAAGGGGCATGTATTGCCATAGACAATTACTGAAGTCATATCATACGCTACAACTTCAGAATCATCTTTGGGTAATGGGTGCTGATTGCGCCAAACTGAATACAGCATTTCATCGAGAGCTTTTGTATTGTCGATAATTGTGTCGGACTTTTTGTCGTATGAACACACGCAATCAAGTGCTTCATAAAATGCATCTTTTCCGGGAATATTTTGTGTAAAACCCGCTAATCGGGGTAGATCTGTACACTCTAACCAAGCAGGTAACTGAGTGGTACTTTCCGGATCGAGGGCCCGGTTTATAGCCCAGAACGTCAGCAGAGTTCCGGGGGATTTGGTTATGTCTCGTTTATTGTAGCCACAAATCCGGTCGATCGTTTGAGCGATTTTCAGATCCTGAGCAATATGCCAGAAGGCTGTGACATCCCCAGAGCGAACCGATCTTTCTGGAGGTTTCCATGTCATAACACTCTTCTTTGGAAGAGGTACCTTCTCCTGATCACTTTCAACGCCGAGATATCGGACATATTCACTTATGACCTTCTTTCCCTGACGGATGCTCTTGTATTCATAGAGATATACCGATCCATCCTTTTTTATTACCCGCTTTATCCATGACATGTAGTGTGTACTACACACTACAATAATAAATAACTTTCCCTTTGATTCACGAC
>JAUSBW010000186.1 GCA_030651815.1 Methanoregula sp. | reverse complement strand
ACCGGCGCCACTGGCTGCCCCGACACATTCCAGCAGCGGGAATCCCGCACGACACGCCGGTACACCGGCGTGCACGGGCGATGCATTCCCGAAAGGCCGCTTCTTTCCCGGCGGGGAAGACGGGCGGTGATCCGGTAATCCAGCCTGTTACGGTACATGAAATCAGTTCTTCTTCAGGATATTATCACGGAACTTTTCAAGTGACATGGTTTCCGGTTTGAAGAAGCCGGCTTCTTTAAGTTTTAAGGGAATCCGGTACCTGATCAGGTTCTTGTCAGAGGTCAGGAAATAATCAGAATCATACACCATCGCATACGCCAGGTGGGTGCGATCCGTGGGCTCCCGGATCATCCGGCTGTCGATCTCTGCTTCTCCCATCTGGTAACAGAGGATTCGTACATAGTCATTCGGGAAGTGAATTGCAACATTCCAGTCATCATGTGCAGTTACGATCCAGATGATCCTTAAATATCTCCCACAGACAGAGAGCGTTCTCGATGTCCAGGTACAGAGGAGAATCAATACCCGATTACCGTCAGACCCGGTATTTTCTCAAAATGACTGTCGCGGGTGATGATCTCCCCGTCATTACAAAGGGTGATTGCAGCGATCACTTCATCGAAATCCCCAACAGGAGTGCCTGTGAGGCACAGGCCCGCTGCAATCCTGCCAAAAGCTTCGTACACCGTCTCGTCAACCGGTAACAGGGTGAATAATTCCAGAATTGTCCTGACTTTGATCAGGTTATCGCGGTTTTTTGAAACATATGCCCCTTTGTATAACTCCATGGCAGTGATCGCGGTTGTGGTGAGTGCAATGCCCTTCTGTTCAAAACCGGCATACCGCCTGAGTGCGCCCCGATCTCTTCTCATCAGATCAACAAGGAATGAGGTATCTGCAACCGGCATCAGAACTTGACCTCACGCATTCTGCTCTTCCGCATCTCCCGGGATACATTTTCGACACTGTCAGCAAGATCCGAGCAGTCCCCCAGATCGGCAAGGACCTCGGAGAGTTTCCGCTTAACCGGATAATAGTGTACTATCACCTCCGAGAAGCTCGTCTTTTCATTTTTCTTTAATGCTTTCAGCCGCTCGTACGCCTCCTCGGTGATGCTGATGGTTTTTGTGGACATGATCAGTTCTGTGTATGTATGTGTATTTAATGATACTCTTGATGGTGGAACCGGCTGATGCCTCATGCCTCTGGCATGAGCAGCACCGCTGTTATCACGAAGCGGGAGGATGCAGGACCCGGCAGGCAGTCCCCGCCAAGGTTACCGGGTACTGTTTTTTCCTGCCCCGGCTTTGCGCTGATGGCGTGCCTGCGAGGGTAATCCCTGGATTTGTGGCAGGGAAAAGGCCACTATTTCAGAACCTGACGTGAGAATTGTTCTTTTTATACCGGCAGATCGTGCTCCACAACTTTCCAGACTGCATCCCGG
>JAUSBW010000178.1 GCA_030651815.1 Methanoregula sp. | reverse complement strand
TCCCACGGAAATATTGGCGTTTATGTATGATTTCTCCATCCCATTCGATAATAATCTGGTCGAACGGGATATCCGTATGATGAAAGTTCAACAGAAGATTTCCGGTACGTTCCGAAGTGAAGAGGGGGCTGATTGGTTCTGCCGCATCAGGGGATATATCTCAACAATGCGAAAGAATGATCGACCAGTTCTCGCATCGATTAAAGATGCGTTTGAAGGGAAACCGTTCATTCCAGACGTAGCTTTAGAGTACGGCTAGATCATTACCTTTTTTGTAAATTTTCAGGGTGTATCTGAACAGTTACAAAAAATATATGTTTGTCCTGTTAATGGATGTTCAGGTAAATTTACCACACCAGATCATATTTGTAAAGGATATGGAAACAAAAGACATCCTCCAACAAAAAGTGTTGAGTACGAACCTAAACCTAAATACCGGGGTTTAGGAATTTAAACGCTTCTCACAAAATTTTACAAAAAATGATTCGCAAACATTCTAAAATACGACGTTAATAATATTTAGTGGAACAAGCCTCATACTTATATGATCACTCATGCTTTTGTTAGGTTTACGAGCATCTCCCAAAACAATTCGTTATGCCGTACTTGATTATGATGGACAGAATGCTCGTTTATTGAATGCCGACTCAGAAAATAAAATTAATTTTCCTGCCGATTTACTTACTTATAACGAGAAGAAACTGGCTTGGCTTTACCATGAATTAACCGGAATTTTTGATCACTATTCAGATATTGCTGTTGTTTCAATTAAATCGAATGAGTACGGACCTGGGGGCCAAACGAAAGCATCTCGCGAAGCAGCCTATATCGAGGGCGTCATGATACTGGTTGCTGAATTAAATGGAAAACCCGTGTCGGTCAAACTGTATTCTAGTCTAAAAACAAACAGTAAAACTGTAAAAATATCCGCGAAAGCGATTATCGAATCCGTAGATTCGTTAAAATCCTTTGATGAAAAAATGGCTGATGCTATTGTCGTGGCATTCTCTGGACGATTGGCGGAATGACTTCCTCCAATTTTTCACTCAAAGCGAATGAAACCCTTTACAAATACAGACTGATAGAAAAAATTGGAAATGGCGGGTTTGGACAAGTTTGGTTAGCTAAAGACGTCGCTATAGATCAGAACGTTGCCGTGAAAGTGCTTGATTCATCGATGTCATCAGTAGCTGAGAACCTTAATGAAGCGAAGATTGGGAGTAATCTCAATCATAAAAATTTGGTAAAAGTTCAATATGCAGATGTAGTCGCGTATAATGGTCAAGAATTCGTTATAATCGCAATGGATTTTTTTGAAAGGGGATCGATAGTCAACAAACTAAACTCAGATGGTTTCTTGCCTATTATTGAAGCTATAAAATACTTGGAAGGTGTCCTTTCAGGTCTTGAATACCTTCATGAAAGAAAAATTATCCACGGAGATATCAAACCACAGAATATTCTTATCAGTTCTATGGATACCGGGGTCTTGACAGACTATGGTATATCCTGTCAATTTTACACTTCAGGTCCCGTTCCTCTTAAAAATGCATATAATTTACATATTGCACCAGAAGCAATAGGAACAGGACGAATTAGCGTTCAAACGGACATTTATCAGATTGGAATTACTTTATTTCGTTTACTTAACGGAGTTGACTGTTTTCAACAAATCTACGATGATAATGGTCAAGAGAAATATGAAGAACTTGTTTGCAAAGGAAAACTTGCGCAGCAAATTCCATATCAAACATTTATTCCTCGAAGCCTTAAATCGATAATCAATAAGGCGATCGATGTTGATCCCTCTAAAAGATTTCAAACTGCTGTTGAAATGCGAAGAGCCCTTGAACGATTACGTTTCCACGGATACTGGACCATTAATTCAAAGGGAGATTCAGTCGGAATTAATGGTGACTATTTTTTTCGATATGAAATTCATTCTACTGATGGAATTTTGTTCGATATCAGTGCGTATAAAAAGAACAGTCTGACATCTCGTGAAACGAGAGTTCAACGTTTTTGTATAAAACACGCAAAAAAAGACGAAGCTAATGACGCAATTAAAAAATTCATGCGTTATGTTGTTACGGATGATGCCGGAAAAAGATCAAAGCATAACTGAATCATTGAGGAAAAATCATCAATCAAAGTTCCCAACGTTTCCGACAATGTGCCTTTTTTGTTTCGGACACGTATTTATCACTCCCCGATCATCAGTATAATTGAATGAAATCTACGGACCAGACCCGTATTCACAAAGCCCTTGCCGAAGCAACCTTTGAAGCGTACAAAAGTGCAGTCATCCGCCTCCCCCCGGATGTCCTCCGGGTGATCGAACAGGCCGCTGCCGCTGAGACAAATCCCGTAGCCCGGGGAGAGTTTGCTAATATATTACAAAATATCACCATGGCCGGGAAACTCGGCGTCCCGATGTGCCAGGATACCGGAGTCCCGGTAATTTACCTCACGATCCCCCCGGATGTCCCCCTCACGCAGGAATTATACAACGCAGTTGCTGAAGGCGTCCGGAGAGCGACGAAAGAAGTACCGCTCCGGCCAAACGTAGTGGATCCCATTACCCGCCATAATACCAATGACAATACCGGTCTCGGGATGCCGGCCATCCACGTCAAACCCGGAGAAAAGTTCACGGTCACCGTACTCCCCAAAGGCGCCGGGGCAGAGAACATGTCCCGGATCGGCATGCTCCTCCCCTCACAGGTCGGCCAGATTGAGAAATTCGTAGTCGAGACAGTCTACCTTGCCGGTTCCCGGCCCTGCCCGCCGATTGTGATCGGTGTCGGCATCGGCGGAACCTTTGACGGGGCAGCTGCTCTTGCCAAGGAAGCGCTCCTCCAGCCGCTCGACCAGATGACGGAGTACGAACGCGGGATCCTGGCATCGGTGAACCGGCTCGGCATCGGTCCCATGGGACTCGGCGGCGACACCACAGCACTCGCGGTTAAAGTGAAGACGGCCGGGTGTCACACGGCATCGCTGCCGGTTGCGGTGAATATCCAGTGCTGGGCGAACCGGCATGCAACTGTTGAGGTGAAACGATGACCCCAAAACCCGTTCAGCTGCGCACACCGCTTGGCGAAGAAGTGCTGGCACTCAACGCGGGGGATCATGTCGAACTCTCGGGTCTCGTGTATACGGCACGGGACGAGGCGCACCTCCGGATGCAGAAAGAGGGTATCCCGTTCGATCCAAAGGGTGCGGTAATCTACCATTGCGGCCCGGTGATACAGGACAAGCGGGTGGTAGCAGCCGGGCCCACGACTTCGGCCCGCATGAACGAACTTTCGGGTTTCTTAATCGACAAGGGTGTGCGGGCGCTCATCGGGAAAGGGGGTATGGGAACGCGCGTGCTGGGCCAGTTAAAGAACAAGGGCGTTTATCTCGCGTTTACCGGCGGGTGTGCGGCGCTTGCAGCGGATCGCATGAGCTTAAAAGGCGTTTTTTTTGAGGTGCTTGGCATGGCTGAAGCGGTCTGGGTGATCGAACTCGACCGGCTCCCCCTTGTGGTTGGTATTGATTCGCATGGCAACGATATCTTTGGGGAAGTGAGTAAACATGCTGAAGCGGAATTTGGCAGGTACCGGAAGTCATGAGACCCGCCCGGATGAATGATATAAAGAATAGGTTTTTTTCACTGCAGGGGTTACATAATAGGTCAGGACATTTTCCATGATACTCGCCATTGACGAGACCCGGTGTAAGGGTTGCAACCTGTGTACAAAGGTCTGCCCGTATAAAATCTTCAAAGAAGGAAAAAAGCCGAATCGCCGGGGTATTGTCGTGCCCGAACTTGACCGGCCGGAGCGTTGTACGAACTGCAGGCTCCAGCAGCTTTATGGGCGCACACTCTGCGGTGTATGCCAGCTCACCTGCCCGGATCAGGCAATCAACTGGATCGAAGAACAACCCTATGAACTAAAGAAGGTGGCGATTGAATATTGACGCGAACTGAGTTCTGGCAGGGAAATACTGCCTGTGCGGAAGGGGCGCTTGCAGCGGGCTGTAATTTTTTCGGGGGATATCCCATCACCCCTTCTACTGAAGTAGCCGAACTGATGGCCGCAAAAATGCCCAAAAAAGGCGGGGTCTTCATCCAGATGGAAGATGAGATCGCCAGCATGGCCTCGATCATCGGTGCAGCATGGACCGGCGCCCGGTCAATGACAGCCACGAGCGGCCCGGGCTTTTCCTTAATGATGGAAAATATCGGTTACGCGGTGATGACCGAGACACCCTGTGTTGTTGTGAACGTCCAGCGTGGCGGACCTTCCACCGGCCAGCCTACAATGGCAGCACAGGGAGACATGATGCAGGTGCGGTTCGGTTCACAAGGCGATTATGCGATCATCGCGCTCTGTCCTGCGAGTGTGCAGGAGATGTACGAGCTCACGGCAAAGGCATTCAATCTCGCCGACCAGTACCGGGTGCCGGTATTTCTCATGGCAGACGAGATCGTCGGGCATATGCGGGAAAAGATCATCATTCCGGATTCAATGGCAAAGACTCCAAGAAAGGCGCTCGTGAAAGGCACCCTGCCGTTCAAACCCGATGCCGATCTTGTTCCGGGATTTCCCCAGTTTGGCAAAGGTTACGGTGTCCATGTCACCGGTCTCACGCACGATGAGCGGGGGTATCCCTGCACAACGAATCCCAAACTGCACGAGGCACTGGTCAGGAGACTGGTGGACAAGATTGAATCCGCCCGCCATGCCATTGCCGACTTCGATATCATCAATCCTGATGCCAGGCAGGTCTTTATTGCCTACGGCGCACCGGTCCGCACGGTGCAGCAGGTGATGCACGACCGTCCCGATAAAAATATCGGGTTCCTCCGGCTCCGCACGGTCTGGCCATTCCCGGAATACGCACTGGCAGAATTCAAAAACGCAAAGTGTTTCCTGATGCCGGAGCTGAACCTCGGTCAGATGGCAAGGGAGGTCGAGCGGCACGTTCGGGTGCCGGTCGTTAACATCCAGAAACTGGGCGGAGAACTTCACACGCCGGCAGAACTGGTTGCTGCACTGGAGGCGCACCGATGACGTTTGACGACTGGTACCGGCAGGACCGGCTCCCGCACATCTTCTGCGCAGGGTGCGGTAACGGGACTATCATCAACTGCACGCTTGCCGCTGTTGACCAGATGGGGTGGAAGAAGGATGATACGGTCTTTGTTTCCGGTATCGGGTGCTCCTCCCGTGCGCCCGGTTATATCGTAACTGACTCGCTTCACACAACGCATGGCCGGGCAATTGCTTTTGCAACGGGTGTCAAGATGGCAAACCCTGACCTGAATGTGGTGGTCTTTACCGGCGATGGTGACCTTGCGGCAATCGGCGGGAACCATTTCATCCACGCCTGCCGGCGCAACATTGACTTAACGGTAGTCTGCATGAACAACCAGATCTATGGAATGACCGGCGGACAGGGAAGCCCGACGACACCCAGGGGATGCTTCTCCACAACTACACCAACCGGCTGTGTTGAGATGCCGTTTGATCTCTGCGAACTGGCAATTGCCGCCGGTGCAAACTATGTATCGCGCTGGACTTCTTACCATGTAAAGGAACTTGAAAAAGCGGTAAAGGTTGGTCTTGAAACACCCGGGTTCTCCTTTATCGAGGCGCTCGTGCAATGCCCGACAGCTTTTGGGCGGCGCAACAAGTTCCGGCAGGTGGCAGATCATGTGGAGTACCTGCGGGCACATTCCCTGCTCAAGGCCAAACGCGACCGTCTTATTGAAGCAGGTGAAGCGGTGCCTGATGATATGTTTGTTGTCGGGGAACTTGCCCGGAGAAAACGACCGGCACTGGGAGTGAAGCCATGAGATACGAAGTGCGGTTCTCGGGATTTGGTGGGCAGGGGATTATTCTCTCGGCCGTTATTCTCGGCCGGGCTGCGGTGATGTACGACAATAAGTACGCAGTGCAGACGCAGGTATACGGGCCGGAAGCCCGTGGCGGGGCATCGATGAGTCAGGTGATCATTGATGACGAGCAGATCCTCTTTCCCAAGGTGGCAATGCCCGGTATCTTTGTTATCATGTCGCAGGAAGGTTTTGAAAAATACGGGGCAAATGCGCCGAAGGATGCGGTGATGCTGGTCGATTCCACGCTCGTCCACTCTCGCCCTGCCTGCAAATATCTCGAGATCCCGGGAACCCGGGAAGCAAAACAGACGCTCGGCAAGGATATCGTGGCAAACATCGTGATGCTGGGGGCGCTGGTGGCATCAACGCATGTGGTGAGTGAAGCGGCGCTCGAAAAGGCGATCCTCGATTCCGTACCGAAGGGCACCGAGACGCTCAACATCAAGGCGATGAAACTGGGTATTGATTTGGGCAAAGGGAGCAAACAGCATGAAGTTACGTGAGCATGAGGCAAAGAAGGTCATTAAGGAGTATGGAATTCCCGTGCCGGCAGGATTCCTGATCCGGACCGCAGCAGAACTACCGGCACTGCTCGATGCACTTGGCGATAAGATTGTCTTAAAGGCACAGGTGGATGTCGGTGGCCGGGGCAAGGCCGGCGGTATCCTGATGGCAGATAAGAAAACCGCTGTCGCTACCGCAGAAACTCTTTTCAAAAAAGAGATCAAAGGGCTCCCGGTCAAAGAGATCCTCGCCGAGCAGCAGCTCGATATCCAGCATGAATACTATCTCTCGATCACAGTTGACCGCTCCAGCAAACAGCCGCTCATTCTTTTCACTGAAGCCGGTGGCGTGGATATCGAGATCACAGCAAAGGAAATGCCCGGTGCGATAAAAAAAGTGATTGCAACACCCCTCATGCGGGATCTCCCGCCCTTCATGCTCCGTGAGCTCGCAGGAAAGGCTCCAAGGGAGATCATGCCGATCATCAACAAACTCTACCGGGTCTTTTTGGAAAAGGACGCTCTGCTTGCCGAGATCAACCCGCTGGTCACCACCCCGCAGGGAGTCTTTGCTGCCGATGCGAAGATCATCGTTGACGACAATGCGCTCGGAAGGCAGGGCTTCACCGTCAACCGCGATCTCACCGACAGAGAACGTGAGGCGGAGAAGCACGGTTTCTCATATGTGGAGCTCAACGGGGCGATTGGCGTGATCGGCAACGGTGCCGGGCTTACGATGTCCACTCTCGACCTGATCGAATTCTATGGTGGGAAAGCAGCAAACTTCCTCGACGTAGGCGGCGGTGCCGAGAGCGAGCGGGTGATGCACGCTGTGCGTCTTGTCGCGAGCGTTCCTTCGGTCAAAGTCATTGTCGTGAACCTGCTGGGTGGGATCACCAAATGCGACGAGGTGGCAAAGGGCATCATAGCGGCCGGGATCTCCCAGAAAGTTATCGTCCGGCTTGCCGGCACCAACGAGGCGGAGGGCCGGCGTCTCCTGACCGAGAAAGGCTACGAGATGCTCCCGACCATGGACTCAGTTGTCAAGAAAGCAGTCGAGGTGACCGCATGATCTACGGCGATAAGAAGACAGGGATTCTCGTACAGGGAGCCACCGGCAAACAGGGTGAGTTCCATATCGGCCTCATGAATGCCTATGCCCGCGAAGTCGGCGGCAGGGGCGTTGTCGCAGGTGTCACACCCGGAAAAGGCGGCCAGCAGGTGCACGGTGTCCCGGTGTATAATACAGTTAAAGAAGCGATGAGTGATCATGACATCTCTGCAAGCGTAATATTTGTGCCAGCTGGTGCTGCAGCAGACGCGATCATGGAAGAGGCAAACGCAGGCATAGAAACGATCGTCTGCATCACCGAGCACATTCCCGTGCACGATACGATGAAGGCGATTGCGTACGCGACTATGCAGGGTTCTTTAGTGATCGGCCCCAACTGTCCCGGGCTGCTCTCGCCCGGTGAAGTGAAGATGGGAATCATGCCCGCAGGATTGTTCTCACGCGGAAATGTGGGGGTCATCTCCCGAAGCGGGACACTCACTTACGAAGTTGTCGACGAGCTCACCAGAGCCGGCATCGGGCAGAGTACCGTTGTCGGTATCGGGGGCGACCCGGTGATCGGCCAGACTTTTGTGGATGTGCTTAAAGAGTTTGAAAATGATCCCCAGACGAAAGCCGTGGTGCTGATCGGTGAAGTGGGCGGCAATCTCGAAGAGGAAGGGGCGAAATGCACAGACCTCCCGATTGTTGCTTATATCGCCGGCATCTCTGCACCGCCCGACAAGCGGATGGGGCACGCGGGTGCGATTGTGGAGGGTGGCGAAGGCGATGCCCGCTCCAAGATTGCCCGGTTAA
Organism: Methanoregula sp.; assembly: GCA_030651815.1. GTDB lineage: Archaea > Halobacteriota > Methanomicrobia > Methanomicrobiales > Methanospirillaceae > Methanoregula. The sequence goes on along the minus strand of JAUSBW010000178.1, from coordinate 9,054 downwards.
AAAAGAACGGTGTACCGGTTGCATCCCGCCCTTCGGAGATTCCGGATATGGTCCGGAAACTGTTCTGCGGGTGCTGAGTTTTTAATTTTTTAATTGTTGCTGTTATCAGGGGATGAATATGGGGAATTCCAGGAGAACATCCGGTAGTATCGCGGATGGTCCATGATGGCCGCACAGGATGATCCAGGGTCTTCTCCTGCACCCGGTGTATGCAATCCCCCGTCAGCAGAAGCAACAGGGCCGGATCCTGAAGGCCACCGGGTTGATCTCTATCTGGATCTCGGGAGGACTCTTTATGATGCCGGGGCATCTGTCCAGCGTATCAGTGATTCCGTGCGGTACTGCGCCCACGCTCTTGGGGATGACGATGTTCAAGCGTTTGTGGGCTATGAAGCGATTGAAGTCGGCCGTAGCGACGGAGATCGTACGCAGATCCGGATGCATGCCTTTCGCGAACCCGTCCGGGTCAATGCTACCGTTTTACAGGGAGTCAGCCGGATGCTCGCTTCCCTTGGAACAGGTGGTGCCACACACGAGGCTGTCAAAAGCAAACTCCAGGCGTTGCGGGACCTGCCACCGCTCTTTCCAGCGTGGTTAACCGTCATTGCGGTAGGTGCGGCATGTGTTGCATTTGCATGGCTGAACAATGCTGATCATCTGTCCCTCTGGGTTGTCTTTATTGCAGCCTCGATTGGTTTTGCGGCAAAGCTCTATGCCTTTCCCCGGGCCGGTAACCTCTATCTCACCGTGTTGCTCTCGGCTCTTGTTGCATCGGTGTCTGCACTGATTCTGCTCCCGTTTTCCCATACTGCAACTGCTGATATTGCGCTCATCTCATCCATCCTGTTCCTTGTTCCCGGTACCATTCTCATCAACGGCGGGCTCGATACCATACGGGATCATACTGGCTGCGGGATTGCCCGGCTCACCTCGGTCATGGCACAGCTGCTGGTCATAACCGGGGTACTGCTGATCCCTCTCTCCCTGATCTCTCCTGAACCGGGCGGTCCGGTTATTCTCTCGCTTGGTTTGACCGGCATCCTGATCAGCGCAGCAGCTGCTGGTATAGCTGCTTTGGGTTTTTCCCTCATGATAAATATGCCATTAGCAGCCCTACCGGGATGTGTTATCTGCGGGGGGGCTGCCCGGTTAATCCGGGAAATTGCGATTCTTGCCGGTATCGATCCTATCATGAGTATCTTTATCGCAATGGCCACGGCTACACTGCTTGCATTTTTGATCGGCAGGATCACCCATGTGACTGAAGTGGTAATCGCAGTAGCTGCCGGTCTTCCGATGATCCCCGGGCTTGCTGCCATCATGGGGCTCAACGGTCTCTTCCAGCTTGCTCATCCATCCGCTCTTGTCCAGTCAGCACTTATCCAGACTACCCTGCAGAGTTTTCTCTATGCAGTCGGAGTGTCACTGGCCTTGATCGCCGGAATCATATTCCCTATCATTATCATCACCCGGGGAAAGTTAAGGATATAAAAGACGTACCGGGCGTCAAATTCCTTATCGAAGTTGGTGCTCGTTATGGATTAAAACCTTCAAAATTAATGGAAAATACTATGATGTTTAAATGATAATTTGGCGTCTTGAGTGTTTAATAATCGAAGCTACCATCCCCTCTTGCCGAACAGCACGAGATCGTCCGTAGTGTCGGAATGCTATTTGAGTGTGCGGATGCATTCGATCAAGAGGTTGCTGCGGCGAGCCGACGATGCGAGCGGTTGACGCAGGCGGTTTTGGGGAAGGCGTTTGCCGGGAAGTTGTGAATAATCGGGTTACCGGAAATAGAACACTAACTGTAACTGTTTAAAATATCCTAAGGAATAAAGCGCAGTTAATGACTGTACTCCCCATGAATTCAATCAAAAGATTGTTATATCAACATACGAACAGACTCTATTGTAATGTTTTATTTTTCATTTTCACACCGCGCCTATACAACTTTAATAAGCGGTGTAGTTTCTTTTGGTAATCGTAATCTTTCAAAAAAGATGGCTGGTTGATTGGTATATGACGTTAAGTCCTACGGAAGCAGCAGTGATGGTGATCGACGCAGCGGGAGGCCGGATAGCCGGGCGGACTGCAATCCAGAAGATCATCTACTTCGGAACGGTAAGGAATGCAGTCAAGGCAACCTACCGCCCCCACTATTACGGCCCGTACAGCGCAGATGTATACGGTGCTCTCCAGACAATAACCTCGTGCCACTTTGTTGATGAGGCGATGGACACCGATGACAGCAGGAAAGCAAACGAGACCTTCGAATGGAAACGGTATTCGTACACGCTCAATGATGAAGGCCATAAAGTTACAGAGTTCCTGAAGGCAGAATCTCCCAAAGATTACGAAGAGATTAAAAAAATCGTTGATATCTGTAAGAAAACCGCCAATCTGGATCCCAACGTTCTTTCGTGGGCAGCGAAAGTCCATTACATCATCAAACAAGAACACCGGCAGATGACATATGAGGAGATCAGCAAGATTGCCAAATCTCTTAATTGGCAACTTCAGGACCCACAAATTGCAACCGGTGTAAATTTATTAAAGGAATTATCCCTCGTTACTGGGTAACCTATGCTCTCTTTTTCCAAGTGGATCCGGGATCCACTGTACGGTTTTATCGGACTTACCGAAACAGAAGTCAAGCTTCTAGATACTCCGCCACTCCAGAGACTTCGCCGCATCAAACAACTGGCAAATGCACACCTAGTCTATCCGAGTGCGATGCACACGCGGTTCGAACATTCCCTTGGGGTTATGCATATTGCCGGCAGGATGGCAGAACAACTTCAGTTCAGCGATGACGATATAAGGGCGGTCCGGTATGCAGGATTATTGCATGATGTTGGTCACGGACCGTTTTCTCATGTCTTTGAAGCCGCACTCCATGATATCTGTGGGAAATTAATCAATCACGAAGAGATAACCCGGTTAATTATTCTGAATGATAGTACAATTTGGGATGCATTGGGACCAGCAAACAACGATGTGATAGATTTATTCTCCGAGGATGGTGAGCGGATTCAGAATCAGGTGATCTCGGGTAATCTTGATGCCGATAAGATCGATTACCTGCGCCGCGATTCATATCATACTGGTGTTGTTTACGGGAATTTTGATCTAGAACGAATTCTGCACACAATCCACAAAAAAGTCGACGGGACCAGATCCTATCTTACACTCTACAAAAAAGGGGTGGATGCGCTCGAAAATTTCCGGCTGGCACGGTTCCTGATGCACGCCCAAGTCTATCATCATCATACCCGGGCTGCTGCTGACAAGATGTTCCAGAGGGCAATGGAGATCGCTATTCGCGACAACGTGATTTCAAAAGAATTCCTAGATCCGAGAACTACGGATTTTCTCAAAAATTATCTCTCGCTTGATGATGCAAGAATGCTTCAGATGCTCCTGAAAAACCCAGAGAGCAATGCCTACAAACTTGTCTCAGCTATTGAGAATCGACAGCTCTTCAAACGCGGCTACGAAATCGAAGTCACTCACATACCTGATCCGATCCTCCGGATGAAGATTGCACAGATGAAAAAAGAGCAGTATAAAATATTGGAAGAAGTTCTTGCAGAAGACTGCCGTTGTGATAAAGATTTCATTATGGCGGATATCCACAACATCGAGAATTCGCTTTACAAATCTTCGAACGAAAGCATCCTTTCAGATAAAACTCCATTCCTGATCGAGGAGAATGACGGAAGTCTGCATGAGATAGAGGAATTTTCCACATTATTACCTACGAAGGATCCAAGATTGATATTCTATGTGTTCTGTCCGGAAGAGTATCGGGCTCATATTAAAGATCGGGTCGAAGAAGTAATCCGTGACACTATTTAGAGTCCATCTTTAATGGATCTAGATCATTTTGTTAAAAAAGGAGTCTCGCCAATCCTGCACTCCATACCGGGCAACCCGGTCGTCCACCCCCCTTCCGCTCCTATCCGGCGTGCGGCTGCGAGTGAGCGTTGGTGGCGGCGGGCCGGCGATGCGAGCGGTTGACGCAGGCGGTGTTGGGGAAGGCGTATGCTGGCAAGTTGTGATCGTTGTGGTTGAAGAGAAAGGTCATTTTTTCAAACTGAAAAAGACTAAAATGTATTAATTAATCCTTCATCATATAAGATCATAAAAGGTCAACATCCATGCCACAGGATCTATTAATTAATCTTGATGATCTCCTCCATTGCCGATCTGTTGAACAGTCTCGGCTGGAATTCAAAGAGGGATGGGATGACAATATCAAAGATGCTGTAGTGAGGACTGTCTCCGCCTTTGCAAATGATCTTTACAATTTGAACGGCGGGTACATCATACTAGGGATAAAAACCGACGATAAAGGAAACCCAATATTACCTCCTGAAGGGTTGGACAATTTTGATCGTGACAAGATTCAGCGGGAAATTGTTGGAGAATGCAAAGGTAAAATTTCCCCTGAATATATTCCGCTAGTCTATCCCGAGATATATCAGGATAAAACCATACTTGTGATATGGGCACCAGGTGGAGATAACCGACCATACGAAGCCCCAAAGAAAGGGGGTCATGGTGGCAAGGGTTATCACGTAAGAAGTGGTTCAGCAACAATTGAAGCAACCGGTGATCTCCAAAGACAGCTTATCGAACAAACCGCAAAAATTCCGTTCGATGATCGGAGAAATTTAACCGGAAAAATTGAGAACATATCTCCGGTTCTCGTAAAAAAATTTTTAGAAGATGTCCGAAGTTACTATTCCCGCGATGTTATCTCAAATATTAACCAGATATATCGGGATATGAAGATAGTTGTACCGGTAAACAGCCATGAAGTTCCCAAGAACGTTGCACTCTTATTTTTCAGTGAAGATCCCGGGGAATTTTTCAACGGGGCTCATATCGAAGTAGTGCAATTCGGCGATGATGACGGCGATTTAATCGAAGAAAAGGAATTTCGGGGTCCATTGAACCAGCAGATAAAATCGTGTTTAAATTATCTCAATTCCATGGGAGGCACATTACTGCAAAAAGTCCCGGGCCAAGCAGAAGTTGAGAAAACAGTACCTTACCCCTATGAAGCGATGGAAGAAGCACTGGTCAACGCAGTTTATCATAGGAGTTATGAATCCACTCCCGAACCTGTCAAAGTGTATCTTTACCCGGACCGTATGGAAATCATCAGTTACCCGGGACCTGTTGCCGGAATCCAGTTAAAACATTTTGAACCGGGGCAAAGTGTTCCACAAGTCCCTGCAAGAAACCGGCGAATTGGAGAATTACTTAAAGAACTACGACTTGCCGAAGGCCGGGGAACCGGAGTCCCAAAAATTAGAAGAAGAATGCAGGAAAATGGCTCACCTGCTGCGAAATTTGATTTTGATGAGACCCGGACCTATTTCCGGGTTACATTACCTGTTCATCCCAAATACCGTATTCTCCATACACTGAGGACGGCATCACATTTGTGGGCGATTGGCGAGAAGGATCAGGCATTCAATCATGTCAATAAAGCAATCTTAAACCAACCGGGATCCGGTATTCTCGTAAGTCAGTTTATTGAATATGCATTTGCATTGGATAAAATCGAATTAGCTTGCAATGCGTTCAAGCAATTTGAAAAGGAATCAATCAAGACAGAACAATTACAACCATACCTTACTCTGGCTCGTCTTTTTATTGATAAAAATCAACCCGACAAAGCAAATTCCATTCTTGGTAAAATCCCTGCTTTGAGAACATTGAATGAAACAATAGAAGCTGCACAATTAAAAAAACGATCGGGGGATTTTAAAGGTGCACACCACTTATTTGCTGAAGCCTACTCGATGAATTCTAATGATCCAAAAATTATTCAAGAATTTGCACAAACGAAGAATCAACTTGCCAGAATATATCGGCGAGATAAGAATGTAAGAACACGATTAAACAAGGAAGCCGTAGAGTTATTACGAAAAGCAATACAATTGTCCGATGATCCAACAAGGACTGCTTGGTGTTGGTTTGATTTGGCCAAATCTTTGAATTGGTTGCACGAACCACAAAGCGAAATAGAGGAGGCGTTCCTCCAAGCAATTTCGATTCTTCCCGACGAACGACGATTTAGGGAAGAATATTCTCTCTGGAAAGAAATGATCCGGAAATAATGGATTTTTTTAATCGTTCGCCCCATTCCTCTCCTATCCGGTGTGCGGCTACGACTGAGCGTGTGGCTGCGAGCCGGCGATGCGAGCGGGGGTAGGCGGGGCGCCTCCAGATTCTGATGTAGTCCTTTTCTCCAGGAATAAAATAGCCCATGTCTCATATGTACCATTCCTGTCTCATTTGTCCGGATTCCTTATGGTACCTTAGGCCCCCGCCCCACCTTATCGTACATCAACGCAACAAAATCGACCGGCTCACCGGTGATGCTGACCTGCGAGGTATCAAAAAAAGAATCGACCCGCTCCCGCTCCAGATCCTCATTTGCCTGCAATTTCATATCTGGACGAATATGAATTATAGAAATGCCTTTTAATTGGAGAACCGGCGATATTAAAGCAAACCGGTGGCATCGCTCCGGTTCCTTTTCGACACACATCAGGGCGATCTTTTTCCCGCTGGAAATTATTGATAGTACTTCGTTGATGCCTTCCTGGAATTTTTCCGTATTCTGAACTTTCCGGTAGTTGACGGTCCCGTCAGGAAAGAGCAGCCCGGGATCGGTATACCTTCCTCCAATCTTATCGCCCATATACCGGTAACCGATTTCACTCCGGTTTAAGGATTTTTCAAGATATTCCCGGTTAAAATGCGGATTGAACCGGCTGTACGGGGAACTCCGGACATCGATGATCACATCGATGCTGATATTCTGTAAAAAAGTGATGAACCGGTCGATCGGGTAATCCCCGTAGCCGATGGTGAAGCATTGTTTTTGTTGCGGTTGATGCGTCATCGGGGGGCTGCTGAACATTTTTCCCCATCCATATAACAATACGACTGCGGCGGCACAAACCCTGGCATTGTTTCATACGGATCGATAGAATCAGTAAATTCCTGCAGGTCCTGGATCTCGATCGCAAATGCCCGTGACTTTCCCTCAAAGTATGCAAAGAAATCGCGGTTATCGATACCGGCATATTCTTTCACCGTATCCCAGAGATCAACCGGGTGATCTTCCAGAATGTCCCCTATCTCAAATGTCCCCACGATTTTTTTCACGGGCGATGAAGAATAGATGTAGATCCGGTTGATCTCACGGTTTTTGAAGATAGTCTTCCGGAACTCGTACCGTTTATTACCCTCAATTATGGACTTTACATATTTCGGTTTAATTGACAGTAAAACGTCCATCGATGCCTCACGGGGCTTTTATGATTACGGAGGTGGCAGGGAATCCTACTCTGTCACCATTCCGCCAGACTCCTGAACATATTTTAAGAACCGGTCCTTGTTGCCGTGCAGATTGGAAAACTGCTTCTCGCAGACATCCGTGAACTTCGCAAGCGCCTTCCGGTTGATCTCTTCCTGGTCCTCAAAGATACCTATAGACCGGAATTTCAGGCCCCATTTTTCAAACATGAGCAGGTTGATCGTTGCATTACTCACCCGGTCATCATTCGATAACGCGTACACAAGAATCGGCCCGGATTCACTCTCGATCATGAAATCCGCAGTGTACCTGCTGTCAGGATCATGGTCAGGATCATGCCAGTCAGAATGGACACGCCCTTCAGGTATGTGCCCCTGCACAAATTCGTGTACATCTTCCATGAATGTTGAACGGACTCGCTCCCGTGAAAGATAGGAGACATCGGAAATTTTGAGCAGTGCCTGAATGTAACTGTAGAGGGCATCGCCATACTGGTCGTTGTGTATTGAGAGGATCAGTTCTCCGTTCCGGTCCTCGACAGAAAATGCAGCAAGGGCATTTGAGATGATCTTCTGCCGTCCCCCGCTTCGCAGATCCCTATCCTCCAGATCGTAGGTAAGGTGCATGAAAGTGTGTCCCTCATCAGAGAGCACCCATTGCCCATCCTCATGTTTCAGGACGACAACGAGATGATCCCCGTCTTCAAAGAGGAACGGGGTGAACACCCGGTACCGGTCTACACCTTCGGCTTCCACGCGAACCTGGTCGCACACTTTCTGCCGGAAATTCTGTGTGATGGTCTTGACCGACATTTAGTTCATCCCCCATTGAGAAAGACTGCGGTTTTTTGTCGAGACCATGAACCCGCAGTCCCGTAACATACACTCGATAGCACCGTGGTAATCTGCATACCGGTTCGTCTCTTCAGCATAGGTATCTTCCCGATAACCCGACTTCTGGTAGCGTTCGGTTGCGGTATGGATATGGAATCCATAGAAGGTATTTTTCTCTATCGGATTCGTATGTTCATGACTTTTTCCATTATGCCTGCGCAGCCGTAACTGCTGGTTTGATCCTTTCGGAATGTGCAGGAGAATTATCGAAAAATCCAGCTGGTTTGATTCGCTTTGCCGGAAGACAAGACGGAATGATGATCCATTCTCTCCGGTAATTTCTCTTTCGAACTCTTTATGTCCATGTTTGGATTTTAACTTCGACTGATTCAGGAAATCTTCCGGTAAAACCTTCCGCTCATCAAGCAACGATCCAATCGTGTCGTCACTCAGTTGGATCGTCATAATTTTTCATTAGTCTCCGGATATTATAACTCTGTTCGTGAATTTATCTCCGGTTCGGGAGATAAGAGGGGGCACGGGAAGACCCCGCTATTTATGGCGGGGATGGAGTGCCTCCCTCTTTGTAAGGTACTGCTCCTATCAGCCGCTAACAATTAAATTAACAAACAGGCGGGAAGTCCCCCTTCGCTCTACGGGGGATGAAAGCCGTTAATCCTACCAACAGAAATCTTTAATATTTAACAAACCGATTAATAAATAGTATGCTAAAAGTGTATAAGTATCGAATGTATCCTAACACGGAACAGGTCAAACAGATCTGGCAGCATATCGGTACTTGTCGGTTTTTGTATAACTGGTCACTGGAACAGAAAATAAAAGCGTATCAATCAGAAAACAAGTCGTTGAATGTGT
>JAUSBW010000173.1 GCA_030651815.1 Methanoregula sp. | reverse complement strand
ATTGTCAAGTTAGAAAATGAGATTATCCAAATTATATGGAAAGATCTATATATATTGACATGCAATATAATACTCATGTGCACAAAGTACCACACCAGAACGGGAGAAAAAGCTCGCTGAATGGATAGATCAGCATATCTGTCTCTTGGCGGGACTCTTTAGTCAAGCGTCGCTCAAAGATTGTTTCTCTACGAAAACGCACAGCTGTGTGACCCATGCATATGACTACATTAAAGGTCTGATAACATGCCCGCAAAAGTGCGAGTTGACTAAAATATCAGACCATTGCAGTGATATAAACAATCAGGCATTCAGTCATTTTTTATCACAATCTCCGTGGGATCATCGCTCTCTTCTGAACTGGTTACGCGATGTTGGAAGTCGATTTATCGGGAAAAACGGTGCTCTGGTAATCGATGAATGCGGGAATCCGAAAGCTGGTTCGAAATCTGTGGGAGTACGCAGTCAGTACCTTGGAAACCTAGGCAAAGTAGATAACGGTCAAGTCGGAGTGTTTCTGGCGTATGTGAAGCAGGGAACCCGTCTCCTTCTTGACTTTCGTCTCTATCTTCCAAAATCCTGGACATCTGATCCGAAACGGTGTAAAGCAGCCTGTATCCCCGATAATGAACAAGTTTTCCGGACGAAAGCAGAACTGGCATACGAGATGATAGTCGAAGCTGTCAACGCTGGAATTCACTTTTCACACATATGTATGGATGGATTTTACGGTTCACAACCGTGGTTGCTCACAAAACTCGAACTGATGAATCTGTTCTATGTTGCCGATATCGGCGTAACTGTACGTGTATATCTGACCGAACCTGTGTATTCAATTCCACTTCGAAAAGGTAGTCGAGGAAAAGAGCCATCGCGAAAGAATGTTTTCAATACTTGCCGTGTTCGGGTGGATAAGATTGTGAAAACCATTACGCACTGGAAACATGTGCGAATTCGGAAGTCAATGGACGGATTTCTTGAAGTGAAATTCACCGTGATCAAAGTCTGGAGAATCGATAAAAAGATCTCTAAACCTCTGCCGGTATGGCTCCTTATTCGGAAAGAACTCGATGATTCCGACATAAAATATTCGTTCTGCAACGCACTTGAGATTCAATCGTGGGATCGCCTCGCTAAGATGCAAAGTGAACGATATTGGATTGAGCGCTCGTTTCAGGATGCCATCGCTCTGGCTGGGATGGCAGATTATCAGGTGAGAAACTGGAAAGCATGGCATCACCATATGTCTTTGGTCCTTGTTGCTATGTTTTGGATAACGAAAGAACAGTGTGTATTGCTGAAAGAAGTCAAGGAAGTATCACTTCCTGACATGGTTAAAATTATCATACTACTGGTACCTCCGAAAGTCCAGACCTCCCTTACAGTAGCAAGGAGAATACTGAAAAATATCCGGAACAGAAGAGACTCAAGAAAATCGAAAATGAAGCGGAAAAGACGGGTTACGTTGAGTAGTACGTAGGGAGCCGGTATGTGTGCTCAACTACAAATCGTAGCTTCAGGCTTCCCACAAATACTGGTTTTTTACGTAGTTTAACATTTTGTTTAGATCTGAGTAGTCTTAAAAAAGGATTTTCTAACAACAAAACCTGATATTTGAACGGTCAGTCGAATTTCAGCGAGTCAGAGTGGGTATATTGGAGAGCATAACGCGAGTAATGTGACATTTTAGAG
>JAUSBW010000169.1 GCA_030651815.1 Methanoregula sp. | reverse complement strand
TTTACGATCAAAGCAGCAGAAAGCCCATGACTTTAGTCACGGGATGAATGCGTCATCCTACCGACAGATGAGAAGTAATATATTATTGGCAAGTGCATAGTTAGATTAATGCCAAAGAAAGAACGATGGACTCATTCAAACACTTGTATCTACAATATTGGGTATCACATCATCTGGTGTCCGAAGTACCGGCGTAAGGTGTTGCAATCTCATATTGCCGACAGGTTGCGAGTCCTTCTGACTGAGAAAGCAACTGAGATCGGAGTTATCATCGAGATCATGGAAATTATGCCAGATCACCTGCATCTGTTCGTCAAGGCAAAACCAACGGCAAGTCCACATTGGATCGTTCAACAGTTGAAAGGGTACACATCGAGGATAATGAGACAGGAATTTGAATCATTGAGAACCCGGTTGCCGACATTGTGGACACGCAGCTACTACGTTGAATCGTGTGGCCATATCTCTGAGGCGATTGTGATGAAATATATCGAGGAACAAAAGAGGAACTGACGTGATATTGACCTACAAACTCCGGCATAACACTGATTTCAGCACTGAACTGAAACAAGCGTTTGCAGTAGCGAAGTTTGCCGTCAAGAACCCGAAATGCAGAACGTCAAAGGTTGTAAAAGAGTTCGGACTGAAATCTGCGATATCCAACCAGATCCTCAAAAAGTATGGCAACCAGAAAATCATCAAGCAAGTCCATAACGTCAATTTGGTTGTTCCAAATCAGTCGATTAAGGTTGATAAAGAGAGCCGGACTATCCGCGTGGTACCGTTGAAACTGGTTCTGAAATACCAATTCCCGGACTTCCAGAAGATCAACCAGATCGAGATTGACAAAGAGTTTGCCTACATTTCATGCACCGTACCAGAACAACCGGAGATGATACCTCAACAGTTCATTGGGGTTGACCGGAACACAACCGTACACGTTGCAGTCACAGCCAACCCGGATACCGGGAAGATCGAGAAACTTGGCAAATCTGCACTACATGTCCACCGGAAGTATTCTGCAATCAGAAAACGACTGCAACGACAAGGAAAGTTCCGGAAATTGACAGTAATTAAGGATCGGGAGAGTAGAATCGTGAAAGACCTGAACCATAAGATCAGCAGGAAAATTGTTGACATGGCAAAGGTACAACACGCAGCACTTGTCTTCGAGGATCTGAACGGTATCCGCCAGACAAGGAAACAACACCGTTCGTTCAAGTATGCCTTGCACAGTTGGTCGTTCTATCAACTACAGACGTTTGTAGAATATAAGGCTAAGCTGCTTGGTGTCCCTGTCCTCTACGTTGATCCGGCATATACCTCACAGGATTGTTCCAGATGTGGTACACGAGGTCAACGGAATGGAAAGGATTTCAAGTGTCCGACTTGTGGACACGTTGATCATGCTGATGTGAATGCGGCATTCAATATTGCACTCCGTCAGAAAAGCATGATCGATCGTACGCAGAAAGAGATGTGTACGATGGGAGCACTGATACCCCACGACGCAATGCTGGAATGCCCGGCAACGTTAGAATCCCATGCGCTTTAGCCGTGGGAGTATGTCAGACAGGAAGAGATGATGAATCTGGCGTTGACTGGGAAAAAAATCGAAGTTATCGTGGGATTGCAGCACATCAACCCATCTGCGCCGGTATTTTTCCGGCATGCCCCCCTCATCAGAACCACGTCTTCTGGGGATTTTTAAGGTGTCGTTGCGCCGCAGGAGTGGTCTGCCTGCCCTGCGGGGTTCTCTTTAAAAAACCGATCTGGATGAGATAGGGTTCGTACACCTCTTCAATCGTCCGCGTCTCCTCTCCTACAGATATTGCAATGGTCTTTGCCCCGACCGGCCCTCCCCCGAAATCCTCAGCAATGACCGACAGGATGCGCCGGTCCAGCTCATCCAGCCCGAGCTCGTCGATCTGCATAAGGGAAAGAGCGTTCTTTGCAATCTCTGCAGTGATCGTGCCATCTCCCTTTACCACTGCAAAGTCCCGCACCCTGCGTAAGAGACGGTTGCCAATCCGTGGAGTACCCCTGCTCCGCTGTGCGATCGCTTCAGCACCATCCGGAGTGATGGGAATCTTGAGGATGCCGGCGCTCCGGGTGATGATATCGACAAGTTCTGAGGGGGAATACAGGTTTAGGCGGGTGATAATACCGAACCGGTCCCGGAACGGCGAACTCAACAGTCCCTGCCGGGTGGTTGCCCCGATCAGAGTGAAGTGTTCGAGCGTGAGTTTGATCGAACGGGCGCTCGGGCCTTCACCGATCATCACATCGATGAAAAAATCTTCCATCGCGGGGTAGAGGATCTCTTCTACTACCGGGTTCATGCGATGAATCTCATCGATAAAGAGTACGTCCCCTTTTTTTAACGGAGTGACCAGTGCTGCAATATCCCCGGGCTTTTCGAGCACAGGGCCAGTCGTCGTCCTGATTGTCGCGCCCATCTCGTGCGCAATGATATAGGCAAGCGTGGTCTTACCCAGCCCCGGGGGTCCGGAGAACAGGATATGATCGAGCGGTTCGCCCCTGATCTTCGCAGCTTCGATTGCGATCTTCAACATCGCTTTTACCTGGTCCTGTCCTATGAACGCATCGAGAGAGGCCGGGCGCAGCGTGAGCTCTTCGCCATCATCCACCAGAGGTTCGGGGGAAATGATCCGCTCGGTCATGGTCGTATCAGTGCTCTTTGAGTTTTACCAGTGCCGCTTTGATCAGCGTCTGGACGGTGGGTTCTTTTAATCCTGTGGCGGAGACCTTTACTGCATCATACGAGGCTTTCTCGGCAAACCCGAGCGAGATAAGCGCACTTGCCGCATCGTTGATCGTATGATCGCCTCTTCCGGCTCCGACCGGTGGCATGGAATCGCGCACTTTCTTCATCTTGTCCTTGAGTTCAAGGATGAGCCGCTTTGCGCTCTTGCTCCCTATACCCGATATCCGGGTCAGGGTTTTTTCATCTTCAGTGAGGATCGCCAGCGCAAAATCTGCGATCGTAATCTGGGAGAGGATATTGAGGGCTGTCTGCGGACCGATCCCCGAAACCCCGATGAGGATGGAAAATATTTCCCGTTCGCTTCCGTGGAGGAACCCGTACAGGGTGATGCCATCTTCCCGCACTGCCATGTGAGTGAACAGTCTTACCTTCCCCGAACTGCCCGCAATCTCCTGCACCTCGGGAACGGGTACATACACGCGGTAACCGATGCCATTGACGTCCAGTACCACCCAACGGTCCCCGGTCTGGATCGGTTCACCGTACAGATGCGCGATCATAGTACTATCTCATGATGTGGATATGACATAAGGCAATCGAAAGACCATCTGCTGCATCATCAGGCTTTGGCACCTCATCGAGATGGAGCAGGCGCTTGATCATCTCCTGCATCTGCCCCTTATCCGCCCGTCCGGATCCGGTGATTGCCTGTTTTATCTGGTTCGGAGTATACTCTTCGACTGTGATATGGTGCTGCTCTGCGGCAAGGAGTATCACCCCACGCACCTCGCTCACGCTCATCGCAGATGTGACATTTTTTGTGAAAAAAAGTTTTTCAATCGCCAGAAAATCCGGCGGGTACCTTGTAAAGAGTGCTGTAATCTCAGTATATATCGTGAGCAGCCGCTCTGCCTGTCGCCGACCCGCCCGTGTCTGGATGCACCCATAGCAGAGCGACGCTGACACTCCTTTGTCCACCTGTATCACGCCATATCCGAGCCGGGCAACGCCGGGATCAATTCCTATGACTATCATGGCAGATACCGAATCGCACGGTTTTTCCTTAATTGAATTTCATCGTACATACAACAATCATCCATGGCTGGCGGGTCACTGTTTTGCCGTTGCTTCGGTCAGCTTTTCCACATTGCTACGGGTAAAAAACCCGTCAAAGCATGCGAGTCCGGTATAACAGAGCAACTCATAGACCGCAGGCACGAGATGGTCGGTCCCGGTAGCGATGATCGCTGAATCAAGCCCTCCAACGAGCCCTTCAAGCCCGGCGTCCCTGCGCTCGTCAAGAGCCTGAGCAGCATTCTCAACGAGGATATTTTCCTGTACATATGCAGAATCGGGCGCAGAATCCTGTGATGTGGTCATTTGGTCCGGCAACACTCCTGTATGTATAGATACGGTGTTCCGGTCATAAAAATTGCGAAGTGTGAAAAAACACAGGGAATGATTAAAAAAAGCTGTGGATCGCGATTCGACTGTATCCACAGGACAATAAATACTATTTATATATGCACGCAATATGGAATACAGGAGAATGTATGAAAAACGTTCATGAACCAACGTATTCCTTTGTCATCCTTACCCTCGTCCTTATCGTGGTCAACACCATCATCGCCCGGCTCTGCGTAATTGCCCTGCCCGGTGGCATTGGTGGGATATCAACTCTATATTTTGCCGTAGCGTTTATGATCATCTTCACCCTCTGGTTTGGTGCTTATGGTGCGATAGCTGCATATGCCGGCACCCTTATCGGTTCCGGGCTGCTCTCGACCAACGCCACCATTCCTGCCGGGGTTGCGATCTACTGGTCGATCGCCGGCCTCCTGCAGGTGCTCATCCCGCTCGTTGCCCTGCGAACCTTTGAAGTGGATCTCAATCTTGAGAACCGGCGGGACTGGACGCTGCTGCTGCTCTTTGGTGTATTGATCAACAATGTTGTGGGTGCCGCATGGGGTGCTTACACGCTTGCGCTTGGAAATGTCATTGCATCCAGCGAGATCGGGAGCGTTTTTTCCCTATGGCTTATTGGCAACATCATCGTAACGATTCTGATCGTGCCTCTTGCCCTCCGTCACTTTACCCCAAAGGTAAGGAAATCAAAATTCTTTGTTAAGTATTACTGGGAATAGGCTGTTGCGTATTCCTGCCCCACTTTATTTAAAAAAAAAGGGTCTCAATAATTATAGACATTATCCCCCTAATTCACTTCAATAAAGTATGGTATTTCATTAACGTATTTGCTCGGTATAAAATATATCCCTAAATAATCCGGATCGCTGGTTGTTTCAAGGAAACAGTATTTCCTTCCCTGGTAATTGTAACTATCTCCCCGGCAATTATCCGACGCAAATCCAACGGCCATATGACCCGGATATAACCACAGAACCGTATCAACATCCAGTGCCTCCAGAATTGAAGCCATCAAAAATGATGTATCTTCACAATCCCCACGTTCATCAACAATAGTCTCGATTGCATATTTTGGGTATTCTGGATTGGAATTATATTCAATGTCTTTTTGGTAAACCATAGATTCCACAAAATCAATCGCAAGACATAATTTACAGGGATCTCCGGCACTCACCGAGGCATCGGTAATATCTTTTGCGATTGTTTGAATTACAGGATCTTTATAGGTAACAAATCGGGCATCCGTAAATCGGTAATCACCTCTCGGTTTATCTTTGTAATACCAATACCAATCCTCCGCAATTCCAAATTGAGTGGTGAATCGTTGTCCATTATGTGACCAAGGTACTGTAATTCTATAAATTTCCCCTCCGCCGGCAGGATGTTTGTCCTCATTATCCCGGATGCCATCTCCATCCGTATCAGCCTTATCATCACTGGTCCCCAATTTTAATTCCTGCTCATAGGTTAATCCATCGCCATCCTTATCCAGTTTTAACCGTGAAGCTTGTTCGGTCTCAGCTTTGACCTGCTGTTGTTGCTGGGTTTGTTGTTGTTGAGAGAACTGGGTATCCAGACGGCTTTGTTCCTGTTTGATTCTCTCAATTTCTTTTTGGTGCTGGATTTGTTCGGAGTCAAAATTTTTATTGTAATTATAGATAACAAACGCGAATACGCATCCGATGATGAGCAAACAGAAAACCAAAATTACAATTATTTTTTTCATTTATTTGCCCGAAATAATTGGGAGATGAAGTGAGTATGGGGTTTTAAATCCCAGGAGCCAGTTCACTTCCAGAGGTCGTTGTTCAATTCTGGTTTTCATCACATCGCGGGTTTTAGCGACATCGTGATATTTTGTGACATCTCTGGTTTTTGTTTCAGTCCGATATTTTGTCACGGGTCGCTCTTTCTGGAGAGATTGTTGTTGCATCTCGGTCCGGTATTTCGTTACGGGCGTTGAGATTTGACAAGTCAACTGGACACATAACGCTCCATATACCCCATCTTTGTCGTACAGGTACCGGTTACTTGAGCAAACACAACCAGAAGGAACGGATGAATAATATTTTCCGGTTCCTGCGTCGGAAGTTTGATAGGAATATTCATAGTCCTGATAAGGAACACTTACCGGAACGGGGACACTGTCGGTATATGACTCAGTAGTCTGATAGGGTACTTGTTCCTGATATGATTCTTGAACAATGTAGGGCTCTTTTTCGTAGTATGTTTCTGTATCGGTGAAGACAACCTCAACATCGTTAGTGATCGTTTTTGTAGGTACGATCACTAAAGAGATGACTATTAAAAAAATGCAAATCCCGATAATTGCTAAAACAATCGGTTTATGGGTGATTACTGAAGTCGCTTTGCTTAAATCTGAATCGGACTGATCAAAATTGTTAGATTTTTTAATTGTTTTATCGTCTGTTTGGGTACTCTGTGGTTGTTCGTTGTTTTTCAGAGAATGGTTAGGATCATAATTCGGAGTGTTGGTATTTGTGCCACACTCCGGGCAAAATTTTACGGGATCAGAAATTTCTTTTCCACATCCATGGCAAAATTTTGGCATTTGGTTGTACTAACCTTTTTCCGAAGATATACATTTCGATTAGTTGTAGAATGCCACTATTATACTCCGTTTGGTTGAGCAGACTTCCCCAAAATAGACCCAATAGCGAGCTCTTTTATCAATGCTGGATTGATACTCACCCTGCACGAGCCATCAACAACAAGAAAAATATATCTTCATTCAAATGAAAGAGGGGGTATGAAATATCTTATTTTTATGGTCTTACTGGTGACAGTAATAATAACTACCGGATGTGTTGGTGGAAATAAAAATTCCGCTGTTACACCAACCCCGCAAATCATTTACGTGACAGTGCTTGTAACTCCAACCCCAATAACGACGATTACACCGGCAATAACAACCACAGCACCGGATTGTCAATGTGATTTGTCCGGAGATTGTAAAGAGGTAAGTGGCAAAATCGATAAACTAATCGGAATCCGAGAAAACTGTGCAGCAGAAATGGTAAAACGATCGAAGGCTGGGGGTGGCGGAGAAACCAACCTGAGTTACTATATGTCAAACAATCCTGCATGCGACGCGTATTCGTCTTGCACCAATCATTGTATCTTTGAACTACAACAGAACTACAATAAAGTTTGTTCGTCTGGATACCAAATATAAATGGCATCTACAATCTCAAAGCATCGTGACCGACAAGCGGCAACGGGGTTCAATACCCCGTTCACGATATACCCCCGTTGGTGACAGGGATTAATGGAAGAAAACAGAATGTCTAAAAGAAAGAAAAGAGTGCCACAATTATACTCCGTTTGGTTGCGCAGACACCCCCCCAAAAGAGACCTGACGGGGCTCTGTTATCAATGCTGGAATGGCGCTCATCCTGCTTGAGCCAACACACCAAAGAAGAAAAAATATCGTTATTCAAATGAAAGGGGAGTATGAAAATCTTCGTTTTATCTCCTCATGAAAACGCCTTTTTTCCATCCACTGTGCATTATTAAATAATCATTTACCCGCTCGTTTGTTCCTGACGCCCGGAAGAAAACCTTCTGATGCCAATGATGATCGGGACAAGAATATAGACCAGCAGGGAATACGGGGGTGAAAAAAAAGCCACCACTACACCGAGGATCGCAACGGACGGGACGGTTGCAAGAATCCAGAACCGGTATCCCTTCTTAGCGATGTCAAATTCAGCATCACAGAGATGGCTGCACTTACAGATATACATCCATTGGCCAAGAAACAGCGCACCAACGATCAGGAGATTTACATGAAAGAGGAGCACGGCGATCATCACGCCATCATAAGCTCCTGACACATCCGTGGTGAACGGGATCAGGACGATGAAGATGAGAATGGCGACATTGAACCGGAGAATGGTTGGATCAACGATCCGGAGATAATGGAACTGGCGGTGGTGTTCGATCCAGAAGAGGGCAAGTACCAGAAATGCGATGATGAAAAGGATAAACTGCGGGAGTAGTTTTGCTAAGTATCCGGGGAGTTCAGTTGCGGCCTGGCTCACGGATAGCTGTGGCATTGCAATCCCGAGCACGAGCAGGGTCATGGCGAACGCAAAGATCGTGTCCACCATCGTTTCCAGCCGGTTCTTCGCGATATGGTATTCGTGCCTCCCGGCCTCTTGGCTCATGGTTGATATTTTGGATCTGCTACCTTAATGAATTTCATCCAGAGATCAGAGTGCGGAGGGTTCGGTCTCGGACTCCATAACGTGGAGGATAAAGGGAACGCCCACCGCGACGATGAAGAGGAAGAGGCTCACCCAGACGTGTACTCCGAGGAAGAGGAGGAATACCGCCCAGACGAGAGCGACGAGGATCAGGAGGTAGAAGAAGAAGAGGGACCGGGTCCTCCGGGAATTTTTCAGGTCGATGAATGCCACCACCGGGTTGATTGCGGCAAGGGAGGCAAACATAAAGGTGAATGGGAGTATCTCCCCCTGCTGGAGGAGGAACATGGCCCACAGTACGGCAACGGAAAGGATCAGGAAGAAGATTACCCTCGTCCTTTGTTCGCGTGTCTTACCCAGAAACTCCATAGTGGAAGGATAGAACTCCCCCTATAAAAAATATTCGTATAAAAAAGCCCGCAGGAATGGACGCGAGGGGACTACCTCAGACGAGGAACTCGTCGATCTCCTGCCATTTCGGCACTACGATACAAAGGAAGACAAGATTCTCCTTGCCGGTATTCCGGATCCACTGGCGGGCTTGTGGAGGGATCAGGATGCACTGACCCGGTGATACTGGTGCGGATTCATTGTCGATGTGCATCTCTCCCAACCCTTCGAGAATATAATAGAGTTCTGTGGATTTTTTCAGCAGGTGGGGGAGTGCAGACTCGCCGGGCAGGATGATGGCATGGGCGATACTGCACTCCAGTGCCTGTGCCCCGGCTACCTTATCTGGATGCAGCAGTTCGAGAGAGCAGCGAGTGGTCAAGGACACGTTCATGGGAGGAATCTGTAATGTCGCGGATGATCATGGAAGAATCACTCGGTAAATGGTGTGCAATTATGGGTAAAGAGCGTATTCCCTCAAGTATACCGGTCCAACCGCCGAAACAGAGGATTTTTGGTCATCGCATACTTTTTTATCGATCAGCAATCATCCTTACATGGAGAACGAAATCATGAAGATTATCGGCATTAACGGGAGCCCGAAAGGGGAGAAGAGCCAGACACGAAAGCTGGTGCTGGCCGTCCTTGAGGGAGCACGGAAGACCGGAGCTGATGTCACGTTTGTGGACATCTGTGGTCTTGAGATCAAGTACTGCACTGCATGTGGGACCTGTTACGCAAAAGGCGAGTGCATCCATGATGACGATTTCCCTGCGCTGCTGGAGAAGATGCTTGGTGCAGATGGTATTGTGCTCGGTTCACCGAATTATATCAACTCGGTCACCGCCCAGCTCAAGACGATGCTCGATCGGATGGCAGACGCGATCCACTGCCAGCAATTTGCGGGGAAGTACGGTTGTGCGGTCTCTACAGCCGGTGGATCCATGGCTGATGAGGTAGCGGATTACATGAATTCTGCCCTGCTACACCTTGGTGCAACAACGGTCGGGAAAGTGGGTGTGCTTGTCGGGGCTGATCCGAATGCGATCGTTCCGGCAGAGAAGCAGGCAAAGGAGCTGGGACGGAAACTGGCCGATGCGATCATGACGAAGTGGATCGATCCGGCACAGGTAAAAGTCCATCTCGAACGCAAGGAATATTTCAAACGCCTTGTTTCGTTTAACAAGGATCTCTGGAAACACGAGTACGATTACTGGAAGGGGCTCGGGGAACTTTAAGTAGTTTTTTGTTTGGTTTCCTGCCCATTCACTTTCAAAGGATATCCTGATAAATAAGGGATAATTGCTCCGATGAACTCATTAGAAAATAAGTGTTCATTCCATCTACAGATCATATCCCTGATTCCCCAGCGCTTTTTTAATTGCATCCACATGCGCCATACCCCGGGTCTCAAGCTCGAGATCTACCCGTGCCTGGTGGGCTGCGGTATCGCTCTCGCCCTGAATATGCTGGATCGAGAGGATGTTGCCCTGCTCTTTTGCTATCGTAAAGAGGAGCCGGGCAAGGGTGCCGGGCCGGTCATCGAGCAGCACCGAGAGCCTTATGATCCGCCCATGTCTAAGGAGCGCCTGCTTCAGGATCCGGAAGAGCTGTGGGCTGTCCACATTCCCGCCGCTGATCACGAGTACCACCTTGCTGCCCGGTTTTACCGGAATGGATCCGTTCAGCAGTGCAGCAAGCGGCGTTGCCCCGGCGCCCTCGGCAATCACATGCTTGCGCTCCATCAACAGGAGCATTGCATCAGCGATCTCCTCTTCAGTAGCGAGCGCGATCATATCCACAAGCTCCCGTATGACCGGTAGTGTTTCAGTGCCTGTCTGGATTACGCGTATCCCGTCTGCGATTGTCCGCCCGGCATCCACTCTCACCGGCTCTACGTGTCGCATAGCTTCGTATGCAGAGGGGCAGGCTTTTGCCTGTGCGCCGATGATTGAAATATCAGGACGCAATCCTTTGGCAGCTATAGCAATCCCTGCGATCAACCCGCCACCCCCAACGGGAACGACGATCATGTCTGCGTCCGGGAGATCCTGCAGGATCTCAAGTGCAATGGTCCCCTGTCCCGTGATAACCCCGTCATCATCATAGGGATGGATGAACAGTCCCCCATCACGTGCGATCTCCTGCGCCTGTTCGATGCTCTCATCCAGCGTAAGCCCGGTAATGATCACCTCTGCGCCATATCCCCGGGTTGCCTCCTGCTTGGCAATCGATGACCATTCCGGCATCACAATCGTTGCAGGAACTCCGGCACTCCTGGCTGCAATCGCTACTCCCTGTGCATGATTACCGGCAGATGCTGCCACTACGCCATGCTCTTTGCACTGTTCAAGAGAGGAAAAGATCTTGTAGCTGGCGCCCCGCACTTTGAACGAACCTGCTTTCTGGAGCGTCTCGAGTTTGAGGTAAACCTGCGCACCGGTCAGTGTAGAGATTGTCGGGGAATGGACAAGCGGCGTGTGTATGATGTGAGGAGCGATCAGCACCTGTGCATATCGGATGTCTGCAAGCGAGACCATGAAGAGAAGAAAAGCCTGTGAGAATATGAGGATTGCGGCTGTTGGGTCTGGTCAGGTCAGAGTTCCCCGATATCCTCATTCCAGAGCCGTGGATTCTGTAGAATGAACTCCTGCATCATGGTGACACATTCGTCAAGATCCAGCACGATCACTTCGATGCCATGCTCTTCCATAAACGTCCGTGCCCCGGCAAAATTCCGCGATTCACCCACAACGACTTTTTTTATCCCGAACTGGACGGCTGCACCGGCACAGAGATAGCAGGGCATGAGCGTGGAATAGAGCACAGCATCCCGGTACGTTCCGATCCGTCCGGCATTGCGCAGGCAGTCGATCTCTGCATGTATGATCGGATCACCCTCCTGCACCCGTCGGTTGTGTCCCCTGCCGAGGATTACGTTATTCCGTACAAGCACCGATCCGATGGGAATACCCCCCTCATCACGTCCTCTTCTCGCTTCTTCAATCGCTTCTCGCATGAACTGATCCATATCCGTTCGTTCCTCCCGGATTGCATGGTTTTTCCGGTTTTTTGATTGTGCCGTTACCAGACCTCAGGCACTCCGTCAATCAGGGGTGCTAAAAAGACATATGCGATAAGGAGCAGCCCGGCTACAATGGCATTGTAAAACGGCAGGGATGTAACTGTTACCACCCCAAGTGCACACGCCCGGATGAGAAAACCGATTGCAGAGATACCCAGCTGTACAGCATCGGAAATATTCTCAACTTTCCAGAGGTACAGCACCGTACCAAGGACCCCGGGGATCAGGATCCAGCGTGCCACTACGGGATACCACGACCCGGTGTCATACAGGTAATACGTGATCCCATATATGGTAATGAAAAGTGCGATGGTCACTACCGGAATATATTTGATCAACCGCTCCCGGTAGGAATCATTGGGCATATCCTGATCCGAACCGCCTTTTGCCACGGACAGTACCGTATCACGATTCCGTCTGGTCACCACAAGCCGCGTAATCTCTCAACTCCGTCTCATATCTGCATGCTCTGTCGGGCTTATCATATCAAGCCATCGCAGATTGCATATTTTTAAAAAATACCGGTGCCCTGTAGTGCCATATGATTCCGATGGTCACAAGCCTACAGGCACCTGAAAAAAGCAGAGCAGTTTTCATATAAAAAAAGATGAACGGCTGGTATTTATTGTGCCATTCTTTTCTTGATCATCTCGAGCGCTTCGAAGGCTTCACGGCGCACGGCCACATTATCATCCGAGAGGAGGCCGGTGATGTGATCTACTGCCTTCTGGTCGCCGATCTCACCGAGAAGGAGCACCGCACGCCTGCGGACATCGCTCTGGCCGTCTTTTAAGACCATGATGAGGGGGGTGGTTGCCGGCTGGCCGAGCATCCAGAGGGCCTCCATAGCACCTGTCCTCATCCTGATGTCGCCCTCGCGGAAGACTTGCATAAGCGGTGCAATTGCGGGTACGCCGAGAGCGGCAAGGGATTTGACAACTTCGATGCGAACCGGCCGGACCGGATCATCGAGAGCCGTAATGATCGGGGAGATCGCACGGGTGTTGCCGATCTGGCCGAGCACTTCAACTGCACCTTTGCGGATGCCGGGATTCTGGTCCCCGAGTGCTTTTATCAATGGCTCAACTGAGGGCTCCCCAATTGTGACAAGCGCGAGTGCCGCCCTGCGCTGGACATCATCATTGGGATCAATGAGCGCTCGTATGAGTGGTTCAATGGCAGGCTCACCCAGCGAACATAGTGTCGCCATCGCTGCCATGCGGACATGCTCCCGTGCATCGTTGAGGCATTCGATCAACGGTGCGACTGCACGGGGATCACCGATACGGCCGAGTGCAACTGCACTCTCGTGCCTGACCCACGGATCTGCATCTTTTAACGATTCGATGATATGGCCGACAGCCCGTGTCTCACCCATGATGCCCAGTGCCTGCACTGCCCCGCGACGGATGAGCGGTTGGCTGTGCTGTACTGCCTGGATCAGGGGACCAACAGATGATTCTCCGATAAGCTGGAGTGCCCGGATGGTCTCCTGGCGCACATCGTCAGACGAATCATCCAGCGCACCGATCAGGGGTGATACAGCCGGAGCTCCGATCTTGCCGAGCGTGTCTGCCGATCCGCGCCTGATGATCCAGTACTCGTCTTTCAGACCGCGGATGAGTGGCTCGATGAATGGCTCACCGAGATCCCCGACTGATCGAACAGCGTTCCATCTGGTGTCGAGATCCCCTTCGGTAAGGGCTTTAAGGAAATTATCGTAGCGCTCCTTTTGTGCAAGGCGACGCGCCTGCTCTTCCTCCTCACTCTTTCCGGATTTGAATAAATTGAGGAATTTCTTTGTAATGCCCATGTGATCTCTCCGAACGAATATTAGTATAAAATCCTCTAAATAGGTATCGGATAAACAATCGGTCGAATGATGCTGCACTCGCATTTCTTTTTAGAAAAAAAATCTGATTTGGGCAAATTCCACCCCCCCCGGCATTGGGATTCCGATATCCCCCTTTAGTTGTTTGGGCTTCTGCCAAATCATAAAAACCCGAAAAAGAGGCGGGAATGCGTGGTTGTTAAAAAAATGCGATTATGACGAATAACCGACCGTGAACCGGGTATTATCTGAGCTGGTTTTTGGGACATCATACACATACATGGTATAGTCACCTGTTGGCATGGTAGAATCGAGGGTTACCTTATAACTCCATGTTTTATCTGCCGTAACAGAGAAGGGGCCCAGTTCCTTCCCGTTGGTATATAGCCCGGGGCCGTATAATGCCAGTAATACATTCTGGGCGCCGGTAGTGCACTGGCCGGAAAAAGTTACAGAAGTTCCTGTAGCAGCCGAATAAGTACTCGGAGAAATGGAGACCACTCCCCCGCCAATCACGGTAAATTCAGTTCTTTCTGATGTGATTTTCCATGGGTCAGATACGATCATTGTGTATAAACCCGACTCTACAGAAGAACCCGGATTCCACAAATAATTCCAGTTACCGAGTTCATTGACGTTTTGTTGAACCAGAGATACCCCGTTTAAATATTTTCCCGGTCCGTAGAGTGTCAATAATACACTGTTTGTTCCGGATGCGGTTCCGGAAAAACGGTTCGAGTCCCTGATGATCATCGTCTTTTTACCGGCCTCGATCGTTACTGCCACCTGTGCCGGTGTTGGCGCTCCCGTTATTGTTTGACCGATATCCTCTGGAAGCTGCACATTGGTCTGAGGAGCTAATGCTGCATAATAGTTGGATGAACCCGGCGTGACCGTGATTGTAGTTGACCAGCTCTTATATCCTGAGTGACGATATTCAAGCGTGTGGGACCCTGCAATAACCTCCGGAATGGTGACCGGGGTAGTGCCATGGAACTGGTTGTCTAGATAGATCTCAGAGCCGGAAGGCAACGATGTAAGATTGAGGGTGCCTTTTTGTGAACCTGGACCTGATACACACCCGGATAATAATACAAAAACAATTACTATGATTATGCCGCTCTTCCAGCTCATTGTTTCCTTCATGCCTCTCACGATAACCGTTATTCCGCAGCGTTAAATAGGTTTGCCACTCCGGAGCTTTGCACCCAAAGTTCCCCTTTGACCCGACTTTAGGTGCAGACCACGGACTTTAAGTACAAGAACGAAATCTAATAAAATATGGCGATTGTCATCAAAGACGGTGTTGTGGGAAAAGTCTGTTCGACATGTCACATTTGGAAACCCCTAATCGATTTTCCAACCGATCCCACCCACGGAGAAAAACAAGGTTATAGACATTGCAGGTGTCGTATTTGTCATCGTGAAAAGTATAGAGAACGGCGATCAAAAAAGTAAGATTACGAGTGAATAAAATTCGGCGTAATTCCATTCTCGGATACTGATGTAGTCTATCCCTCGTTGACAGTAGATCCACCATTGCGTTTCCGTTGGCAGCATCGACGCTAAATCCAAAATTTATTAAAAAATTATTTCCAGCCAAAAATATTTCTTAAAAAGCTGGTAATCTTATCCAAAATATTCCCCTGTTCCTCTATTTTCTGGTTTTGTACTGCAAGTTGACTTTCGAGAGCTGCTATCTTTGCATCATAATTGGGGGTTGGTGCTATCGTAAGAATAGTAGTTTGTCCTGTTGGGGGTGCTGTTGTTATTGCAGTAGTCTGAACGGTGGTTGATGCTGCCGTAGGACTGGAGGTTGGTTCGGTTGTTTGTAATGATGTAGGCAATGATGTTGGGACTGTCGTTATTGCGCTAGTTTGAACTGTGGGATTACCTATCAACAACGCGCCTTTCTTGACAATGATCACACAAATTGCATTTGAGTAAGTGTCTATAATTTCAAACGTGCCCTCATCACCGAAGGTGAAGCCAAACTGGGAACCTTTCACTAAATCGCCAGAACGGAACATGCCGGCGTGAGTGCCCGTCGTCTTGATCGCATGGATGGTTGCATCATTATTGATCCACGTGATTCCGGTTCCCGGCGGTACGGTGAGTTCTTGAGGCACGAACACGTTGTTCCGGATATAGATCGTGGCGATCTGGGTCGAGGCTGTCTGCGTTGGGTAAGGGGTTGTAAATGGGATAGTAGTTGGTGAAGCGGTTTGAGTTGCGGTGCTCGTTGGAGTGGATTGACCGGAATTTTGAACATTAATAACGACCTGTGGGATAAAATCTTTTGAAACGTAATTTCCAGCCGCATCCTGAACATTTATTCTCCCGATTTTGTATTGTCCGGATGGCGCATTGGGAGAAAATGTATACTCCGCTTGACCCGTCCACCGATTCCCATTTGTTGTTGTTTGAAGAGTGGTTCCTGGACCTACGTTTTGAGGAGTCCACATGGTAAAGGAGGCTTGAGTTATTTGTGCTCCACAAGTACCGGCAATAGTGATGATGACATTCCCTCCATTCACAACGCTTGTCGTTGAAGGGGTTACGGTGTCTATTGTTGGGGGTTGAGCAGGAACAGAATTTTGAACATTAATAATGACCTGTGGGATAAAATCTTTTGAAACGTAATTTCCAGCCGCATCCTGAACGTTTATTCTCCCAATTTTGTATTGCCCGGATGGAGCATCTGGAGCGAAAGTATAGGATGCCTGACCGGTCCACCGATTCCCATTTGTTGTTGTTTGAAGAGTGGTTCCTGGTCCTACGTTTTGAGGAGTCCACATGGTAAAGGAGGCTTGAGTTATTTGCGCTCCACAAGTACCGGCAATAGTGATGATGACAGTTCCTCCATTCACAATGCTCGTCGTCGAAGGAGTTACTGAGTCTATTGTTGGGGGTTGAGCGGAAACAGAATTTTGAACGTTAATAATGACTTCAGGAATAAAATCTTTTGAAACGTAATTTCCAGCCGCATCCTGAACATTTATTCTCCCGATTTTGTATTGTCCGGATGGTGCATTAGGAGAAAATGTATACTCCGCTTGACCCGTCCACTGATTCCCATTTGTTGTTGTTTGAAGAGTGGTTCCTGGACCTACGTTTTGAGGAGTCCACATGGTAAAGGAGGCTTGAGTTATTTGCGCTCCACAAGTACCGGCAATAGTGATGATGACAGTTCCTCCATTCACAATGCTTGTCGTCGAAGGAGTTACTGAGTCTATTGTTAGGGGTGTTATTGCCGATGCTGGCACTGCGACAACAAGAATCAATAACACAACAATAGCGCAAATACGGGACATTGACCTTACATTAACAAAACTCTGCATGAGAACCGATCCAGAAATATTTTTTATTTTTATGATGTTTTTGGGAACAGAGCACGATAAAGTTTTTGAATTGATACATATTGGTAAACAAACTAAAAATTTGATTAATTCCCGAAAATTATAAAAAAACTATGTTACATTCACCTGTACGATTAACAGCGCCGTCGATGTGTGGCGATCCACACTTCGAAAGGTGCGTGACTGAATAGGCTACGGGCGATCCCGTTGCCGTCGTTCCCCAACAATAAACAATAGGGGCTGGACCCCTTGCGGGTCCTGAACCCGATAAAGCAGGGAGACGGTGAAAAACGGAGCAGAAAAAAAGCCACGCTGAAACCGGTATTTGTAATTTTGTTGTGGTCTGTGAAAGAGTGACGGCTGTACCGGAGGGGTTTATCGGTGCGACGGTCTGTTTAAGAGTGAGCGTTGTGCTGGGATATGCCGGGGAAAGTGATTGTGAGGGGCTAGACGTTGTTGATGTGTGTGTGGTTGCCGGTGATGGAGCACTACACCCGGATAATAAAATTAAGCAGATCATTAAAAATGCAAAGATCCACTCCGGAGTACCGTACCTTTAAGGGTTGGCTGGTGAAAAAAGGGAAATCTGGAAGTATAGCAGCAAAATGCGGCCATCAATGCTTTTTTATAAGCTCGATTATCTCGCGTGCCAGTGCCACGCTTTTCTCCTCATCGGTCATCAGGGTATCGAACCTGACGGAATGGCTCACTTCGACCGGATCACGGATATCCTGCACGAAGAGATCGGTCAGCCCGCCATAACAGTTGAACGTGCCGATCGAGCTCGGTTCGAATCCCTCAGCCCGCATGAGGGCGCCCGCAGGACCGCTGATCGGTTCCTCTCCAATAAACGGGCTTACCGCGATCACGAATTTATCCTTAAGTGCGTCTTTTATCCCGTCACATGAGAGAATCGGCAGGATGCTTGTTATAGGATTTGAAGGGCCGATCACCACCGCATCGCTTGCTTCGATTGCTGCCAGCCCCTCTTCGGTTGCAATCGGAGGCTCATTGAAATTCCGCACGACCTTCTGGATCTCGATCTTTCCTTTGGCCCGGATCCAGTACTCCTGGAAATGAATGAGACCGATCTCTGTCCGGACCTGAGTCGTCACTTCGGTGTCGGTCATAGGAAGCACATTTTCCCGGACGCCGAAGCGGTCGCAGAGAATTTTTGTTGCATTGGTCAGGCGCATCCCGTTTCGCATCATCTCGCCCCGGGCAATGTGCACTGCCCTGTCCCTGTCACCGATCGCGATGAACTCATCGATGCCCAGCCGGGTAATCTCGTCATGGGTGGTGAACGTATCGTTTCTGACCCCCCACCACGTATCCGTGTTGAGGATGCCGGCAAACAGGTACATGACCGTGTCAACATCCGGTGAGATGTGGTTTCCTGAGATCCAGATGTCTTCAGCTGTGTTGACGATAACAGAGATCTCGTGCCGATCCATGACTTTCTGCATGCCCCGCAGGAGTTTCGGGGTGCCGGTCCCGCCCGAAAGGAAAGTAATCATTACTAATACTTTTATGCGATGTATATGAAGATTCTTTAGTGAGTATGAAAATAATCAAGGACCCGGTCCATGGCTATGTTGAAGTGGAGGAGTTTGCCCTTGCCCTGCTCGATTCCCCGGCCCTGCAACGCCTCCGCTACATCAAGCAGCTCGGGTTTTCTTACCTTGTATACCCGGGTGCCAATCACACGCGGTTCGAGCACTCGCTGGGTACCATGTTCCTTGCGGATGTCGCGTGTCGGCGGTTTGGATTATCGGATGATGAGCGCAGGCTGGTGATCGCCGCCGCGCTTCTACATGACATTGGTCATGGCCCGTTCTCCCATGCAAGCGAACCGCTCATGAAAAAGTTCCTGCACCGCACCCACGATGATATTGAACTGATTGTTAAGGATCATGCGGGAGATCTGCTCCGTGCCTCAGACATTGACCCCGATGAGCTCTGCTCGGTAGTGAAAGGAAAACACCCGTTATCCGGTATTATCCATGGGGATCTCGATGTGGACCGGATGGATTACCTGCTACGGGATGCGTATTACACAGGTGCCCCGTATGGCACAGTGGATGCCCAGCGACTTATACGGCACCTGATCAAGACGCCCGAGGGGATGGTGCTTGATGAGAACGGGGTGAACGCGGCCGAATCACTGCTCATCGCCCGCACGCTCATGCGCCCTTCCGTGTATTACCATCATGTGAGCCGTATCGGGGAGAGTATGTTCCAGCTGGCTGTTCTTGAGCACCTCGGGGATGCACCGGATGCCACGGCACAAAAAATCCTGATTATGGATGATCCGGGGTGCATGCATGCGTTGCAGACTTCAGAAAAACCCGTGGTCCGGGCACTTGCAGCCCGGTTGTACGAGCGCAGGCTTTACAAACGGGTACTCTCTGCCGGGAGCGATCAGGTCAATGTGGTTGGATTCGAAGACGGTGCACCAATTGAAAAATGCCGGGCATTTGCCAACCGGATTGCTGAGCTGGCAGGTATCCTGCCGCACGAGGTGCTGGTTGACATTCCCTCGATCCCGAGCGAGATGTCGCTTGGTGTCCGGGTGAAGAACCGCAATGCAATTGTGGATTTCGAAGAGTTCTCTCCGCGTGTACGGACGCTCAATGCCACCCGGCGCGATCAGTGGCGTCTCGGGGTATATACACTTTCCGGTCAGCAGGAACGTGTTGCCGATGCAGCATGCGAGGTCCTGCACATAAAAAAACCGACCCGGCAGGATACGCTATTTTAAAAAAAAACCCACACGCACTAAAAAATATTCCGGAAAAATTCCTGTACAGAGTAGTAAAACTGTTTTTCGCCAGCCATCCCACCCCATCCACATACCCTTCCCCATGGATATCCCGGCAACCCCCAGTTAATCACCATTTATCTCGACGTATAATGCCCCAATCACCAAAATAACCCCGAATTGAGGCGCATATAATGCGTTCTGATGCACCTCATTGCGCTTTGGTGGCACTTTTTTCCCGATCCGCTACCTATCGACCCCTGGAAGATTTAAAACGAAAACATACCCAGATCCTGAAAAGGCTAAAATGAACTCCTTTTGCAGTTTTCTCCCACATACCAGTCCCGATGGAATCCGGGCATTTTTCGGGGTTTTTCAGAAATGCCCCGTTTGACAAACCGGGTGTTTTACGGGGTTTTTAAGGTTTCCGACCCCCTTTTTTCATGACCCCCCGGACCGTCTGGCGAAAGGGGGGTTTGGGGGATTATCCGTGGGTGGAGCGGCAGGAACCGGTACGAGAGCGGCGGGCATTGAAGGATGGGATGCGGAACCGGCCCGGGAATTTTTTTATTTTTTTCGCGTGCCCGGTTTTTTTAAAATGATTATGTGCGCACACATAACTTTGCACATAACTTTCTGAGCGATGGACTTATCGACCTGATCAGACCGCAAATGTGGATGGCTGATTAGACTTACGTCCAATAACATTAGACTTGAGTCTAATAATTTGGTCACCCGTCTAATTCAGGATTAGATGTATTATCGTCGTCCAACCCCAAAAAACCGGGTCCTCCTGGACCGGTCCTTTTCCACTCTGCTGTAAATACATGATCCGCCGTTGTAACCCTTCGCAATAATTCAAATAGTTCTGTAGAAATATAATACTAATAAAAACCGAGGTGAACGGGATGGCAAAACCAATTGAGATTGGGCTGGTGCTGGAAGGAGATGACGCCAAGAGGTTTCACAAATACATGGAGAACCCCAAAATAACAAAAGAAGGGCGTGACCTTATCCGCGAAGCCATAAAAATTGCAAAAAAAGAAAAACTCTATGTCTAAACTCTCCTATTTTGATCTTGTTTTAAATCGCTAGATGCATCGTGTGATGTATCCACGTTTCATTCGACCGAGCAGGAACTGGATGATTTTTTAAAAGAGGATGCACTCAATAACCAGATGAACCGGCTCTCTGCAACATTTCTTGCCTACTGGAATGACAAGGTGGTCGGATATTTTACGCTGATCAATGACAGCATTGTTGCAGAAGCAGTGAGCGAATCGGATCGTGAGCCCACATGGGCATATCGCAAATATCCCGCCATTAAAATTGCACGGATGGCACGGCACCGTGATTTTGACAACAATGGTATCGGGACGCTCATGCTGTTGAGAATATTTGTCATTACATTGCATGTTTCGCAGTTCACCGGGTGCCGCATCATTACTGTCGATTCAAAAACCGGTGCTGTTGAATGGTACCGAAAAAAAGGATTTACACTCGCGCAGATGCGACCGCGTGATGATTATGTGCCGCTCTACATGGACTTTCACAGGTTTGTCTCGCAAGAAGAGATGCATCCCCTCAAAACACTTGGGGATTTTTTTAAAAAAATCCTGGAACAAAGAATGTTTTCACCCAACAATACATCAATAAAATATAATAGACCCCCCTATCCAAACACAAGCTTATGAAACACAGTGTATTCGTTATCCTCGCACTGGTCATAGCAGGGGTGATAGTTGCAGGATGCACACAGAGCCCGGCAGCACCCGTAGCAACATCCACATCAAATGCGGTGACAACATCTGTAGCAACAACAGTTCAAGCCAGGCCATCGTTTGCCATGGGAGATCATTATCTCCAGAAGTCCTACTCGTTCCAGAGTGAAAAAGACGTAGTTGTGGAGCAGTTCCGCGTGGATAACCCGTCATGGGGTATCAACTTTGACATCCTCCCGCTCAACGACAACACCATCTACTGCTGGTTTGAGATGAAAGTGACCCACATGGACAACGGCCAGTCAGAGACCTATGGCTATGGCAGGGAGAACGGGTTTGATCTTAAAAACCAGATCCCCATGTATACCACCGGGCCGTACAAGATCGAGATGAAGGGGAACAGGGTCAAAGTGGATGTTACTGCGGCCAAACGAAATCCTTAATCTCTGAGGTGGACCGACATGATCGAAGACTGGAGTATGATCCCCTGAGGCTCAACAACATCCTCAACACGCTGGTGATTGAAGCGCGCCGTGACTAAAAACCCGTCTCACGCCCGCAGGGTTGAGGAGGCACAGGTCAGGTACCTCTTCTTCGCTCCGCTAAAAAACAAGGGATCGTGAACCCGTCCGGGTGTATCCCGGCATAAACTCTTTTTGCCATCACTCCGACATTGCTATCACAGGAAGGGGCAGGGTAATGATGAAAAAAGAGTATGTTGTCGGAGTGACGGGGGCAAGCGGGGCATGCTATGCCCGCCGTCTGCTTGAGGTGCTGTGCAGGGATGCAAACGTCCATCTCATTGTATCAGATGTTGCGCAGCAGATTGCCACCCACGAGGGTGTCTCTTTTGAGGGATTCAATGCAACTGTCCATCACATCGATAAGATGGGGGCATCGATCGCCAGCGGTTCCCACAGGATTGACGGGATGGTGGTGATACCCTGCAGCGCCAAGACCCTCTCCGCCATCTCGACCGGGTATGCCGACAACCTGATCACCCGGACTGCGGATGTCTGCTTGAAAGAAGGCCGGAAATGCATTCTCGTCACCCGTGAAACTCCCCTGTCAAAAATTCATTTAAAAAATATGCTCGCTGCTAAGGATGCCGGGGCAATGATCATGCCCGCCTGCCCTGCCTTCTACCACCACCCAAAGACCATCGATGATCTGGTGGACATGGTTGTTGCCCGCGTGCTCGACCATCTTGAGGTGGAACATACGCTTGCAAAACGCTGGAGTGGTTACGATGCGTGAATTCATAGAAAAAATGCGCAAACAGGGGCTTGTTATCGATGTAAAGGAGCCCGTATCTGCTGATATGCAGGCTGCAAAGATGGCGAGTGCCACAGACAAGCTCCTGTTCTTCCATAATATCGACGGCAAACGTGCGGTGATGAACCTTACCGCCAGCCGGACTTCGCTATCCCTTGCCCTTGGTATTGATGAAAAGCAGATTGTCAGGACGCTCGCCGATGCAAAATTTGACGGGAAAGTTGTGGAAGCCGGCACGCTGAAAATGGAAAAGCCCGATCTTAATCGCATCCCCATCATGCACCACTTCCCCAAAGATGCGGGAAAATATCTCACATCGGCAATCGTCTTCTCCCGCTGGGACGGTGTGGAGAATGCATCGATCCACAGGATGCAGGTGCTCGACTCCCACCGGGTGGCTGCCCGGCTTGTGGAAGGCCGGCATACGCATGTGATGCTCGGAAAGGCCTTGGCAAAGGGTGAGAAGCTCCCCATCGCTGTCACCATCGGGACACACCCGGCAGTTACGTTTGCGAGCTGCACACGGGTCCCGACGGGTATGGAGCTCCCGTTTGCCGCAGAACTGATGGGCGGGGAGATGAAGGTGCACAGGTGCAGTAACGGGGTGCTCGTCCCCGATGCAGAGATTGTGCTGGAAGGGTTTATCACAGCGGAACTCACAGAGGAAGGCCCGTTTGTGGATATCACCGGGACCTATGATCCGATCCGCATGCAGCACATCATCGAGTTCACTGGCATGTATACCAAACCGGACTGCATCTACCACGGCATCCTGCCCGGCGGCGACGAGCACAAGATGCTGATGGGCGCACCGTATGAACCAAAGATCTACAAGGCGGTAGCGGGGGTAACAGAAGTGCGCAACGTGGTGCTGACCAAGGGGGGGTGCGGGTATCTCCACGCCGTGATCCAGATAAAAAAGAGCACGCAGGGCGATGGCAAGAACGCGATCATGGCCGCTTTTGCCGCCCACACCTCACTCAAGCATGTGGTGGTGGTGGACGAGGACATTGATCCTACTGATCCTCATGATGTTGAATACGCGATTGCAACCCGGGTGAGCGGTGACCGGGATATCATGTTGATTACCGGTGTCCGTGGCTCATCGCTCGATCCGTGCCAGCTTGAAGACGGCACCAACGTGAAAGTCGGTGTGGATGCAACGATGGTGTTCGGGCGCGAGGCAGACTTCTCGCGTGCCACCTGGTGATCGTGATGCATCTCGATCCAGAGGATGAACGGATTCTTGCAGGAGAGCAGGGCGAGACAAGGCAGAAGATGCTCGAACTCCTTGTCGCCCTCGGGAAAGTCTTTGGTGCTGAGCGGCTCGTGCCAATCCGGAGTGCACAAGTCAGCGGCGCTTCGTACAAGACGATCGGTGAATACGGTCTTGCATGGCTCTCCTCGCTCGATGCAAAGGCGGTTGTCCCTGCGGTCTTAAACCCAATCGGCATGCCCCGGGAACGCTGGCAGGAGATGGGTATTGATCCGGACTTTGCCAGAAAACAGCAGGCAGTGGTTGCCGCTTATGAACGGCTGGGCATCGGCCTCGAATGCACCTGCACCCCGTATTACCTGCGCGAGACCTCGTATGGGGATCATCTCGCATGGTCGGAATCATCAGCTGTCAGCTACGCGAACTCGGTGATCGGTGCCCGGACGAATCGCGAAGGTGGGCCGGGAGCGCTTGCCGCTGCCCTGATAGGAAAGACTCCCTGCTATGGTCTGCACCTTGCGGAGAACCGGAAACCGCAGGTGATCGTCCGCGTGCAGGCCGATACCCGCGACTGGAGCATCGCACACTACGGGGCGCTCGGCTACCACACCGGCAAGCTGGTGGGAAACCGCATCCCGTTCTTCTCGGGGCTCAACCCGGACAGCGACCGGCTCAAGGCGCTCGGGGCGGCGATGGCGGCAACCGGCGCTGTGGCCCTGTATCATGTTGAGGGAATCACTCCGGAAACATTAAAAGTCCCGTTTGAGTTCTCCGGCCTCGAAGTCATAGCTGTGGAATCCGGAGAGATCGAGGCATTGTTTAAGGTGCTGCCGGTCGATGCGGTTGCGGTTGGATGCCCGCACTGCTCTCCTGAGGAACTCGCTACGATTGCCGGCCTGCTGAATGGCAGACTCATCACAAAGCCCCTGTACGTGTTTGCTGCGCAGGGTGTCATTGACCTGAACCGGAAGACGGTTGACTCAATTGAGAAGAGTGGTGCCCGGGTCTATGCTGATACCTGCATGGTGGTTTCACCGGTGATGGAGCAGTACTCCGCCATCATGGTGAACAGCGGCAAGGCGCTGGCATATGTACCGGATATGTGCGGGGCAGTGGCGAGCATAGGTACGATTGAGGACTGCATTAACACCGCTACATCATAATTCATGATGTAACTGTTCCCGTTTCTCTTGCCTTAAGACCGGTGAATTAACGAAAAAAAGGGGATGATCATCAGGAGATCGCAAGCAGGATCTTTTTGATCTCAGCAACTTCAGCCGGTTCGGGGTTCTTTCCCGGGCCAACCCCTTTTCCAGAGGTAAGGATCTTCACTATATCTCTCTTTGTGATGCGGGCAAAAGATATTTTTTCCCAGATCTTTTGATCGATCGTGTTCCAGGTACATTGTAAAAGGTGCCCGAGGAGGAGAATCTCATCCTCTGAAAATGACTTCCACTCCGTTCCCAGACCCTGTTGGATCAGTTTGATCGCATTTTCCACAAGTTTCTCACGGTGAACATGGTACAGTCGCCGTCCCACCTCAGCCTGCGTTACATCTGGCATTCCATCCCCCCACACGAATGCGTGATTAGTTTTCTCATTACCCTCTCACGTGATAACCTTTATGGCACCCCTCCCTTTGGACAGGACTGTCGATACCAAAAGAACAGGGGAACCCCGGGATGAAGATAATAACCCAAATAGCGCCGGTCTAACACCTGCAGTAAGTCAGTGCCCTGGAAAAAATTCTTCCTCCTTATTCGGCGAGGCAAATGATTAATAAAGACCGCATCAAGATTACAGATGTGATTGCGGTCATCAAACTCAGGGATATTTACAAACCTCTCCAGATCGCGACCGATAACTGTGAGAATGTTGCAAACGCGCTCTCCGATATCGCAAGCTGGCATACGTGATCACCATGGACTCCCTCGTTCTTGCCGGTATCGTCCTTGCCCTTCTTTTCAATTTTGTCAACGGTATGAATGATGCGGCAAATTCAATTGCCACAATTGTTGCCACGCGGGTTCTCAGCCCGGTCCAGGCGGTGGCGATGGCTGCGTTTTTCAACATGATCGGCCCCCTCATCTTTACTACTGCGGTAGCAAAGACAATCGGAAAAGGCATTGTTGATCCTGTGTTTTTGACGACCTCTGTGCTTCTCATTGGTTTGGTTGTCGCGGTCCTCTGGGTATTTATCTCATCCCGCGCGGGTATCCCGATATCGGCAACCCATGCGCTGGTGGGGGGTCTTATCGGGTCTGCTGCTGCATACGCCGGAATCGGTGTGATTGTCCTGCCATCTGTGGGCACAATCCTGTGGTTGTTCATGTACGCTGCCATTGGTGCAATTATCGGAATGGTTCTTTTCTCCATCATTGGAAGATTGACAAAAGAAGAGGCAATGCTCCCTTTCATCGCTCAGGGGGCGTTTGCCGGGGCGGTGCTATCAGTCCCGTTTGTTATTATCACAGGGATATTGAAAATCTCCGGTTTGTTTGCGATTGTTGTCTTCATTGTCGTTTCGCCACTTCTGGGATTTATTTCCGCGTACCTGATCTCCCTTGTTTTTATCCGCTGGTTCAGGAATGCAAATCCTAAAAAAATGGACTTCTTTTCAAAAAAACTGCAGATTGTTTCTGCCTCGTTTTACAGCCTCGGGCATGGGAGCAACGATGCCCAGAATGCCATGGGTATCATCACGGCTATCCTGATCGCAGGCGGGGTGCTCCACGAATTCATTGTACCGGTCTGGGTGATTGTTCTGTCTTGTGCAGCCATTGCCCTCGGCACGTTACTCGGGGGGTGGAAGGTGGTTAAAACTATGGCAAAAAGGATTACACAGCTTCGTCCCTATCAGGGATTCTGTGCGGAGACGTCGGGAGGTGTTGTCCTTTCATTTATCACTGCATTCGGTGTCCCGGTCTCGACAACCCATGCGATCACCGGTGCAATCATGGGCGTCGGTGCCTCACGGGGATGTTCTGCTGTCCAGTGGGGGATTGTGCGGCAGATCGTTACCGCATGGGTACTGACTATTCCGATCACCGCCGTCACCGCATTTATATTCTATTTCCTTTACCGGGCTGCTGGATTCTGATCACGTATTGACTTTCTTTTTAAGAGAACTTCCAGTACCAAAAGATGATGATCAGCAGGATAGCTACGATAAAGAATGACCAGAATGCCCTGTGAGGGATCTTGAGGAATGTAGACAGGAAAAAGAGTCCGTCAATTACGATCAGCAAACCGCAGAGGATCCTGTGTTCCTCTTCAGATGGATCCCTTGAGGATCCCGCAGATCTTATTGACCCCCGTCTCCTCCCGCAATTTCTTGCTGTTTACATCGTTTCCGATACTGATGATCTCCTCCAGATCTTTTCTGGTCAGTCGGGTAAAGGAACTCTGTTCCCAGATTTGTCTCCCAACAGAGACCCACGTCTCGCCAAGGATGTAGTTCAGCGTTTTTATGTCCTGAGGTGAAAATGCAGATAAACCGGATCCAGGGTTGTGGCGGATCTTTTCTATTGCCGTCTCGACAGCTCTCTCCTTGTGCAGCTGAAAAATTCTTCTCCCCCGCTCGTCATTTGTCACATCAGGCATATCCATCCTCAACTAAATCTTGTGATCCTGATTAAATAGTTTTTCTTAGGCAAAATGCCAGAATAAACTCCCGGTTCCGCTGTATTTCGTGGCTTGCGCTGGCATAGCAGGACAATACTGGCAGGAGAGCATATTGCTGCAATCAGAAGAGGGGTTCGGGACAGTGAGTCACTCGTATGGAAACCCGGTAAAGGAAGGTGATACTGAACGGAACTGTTATTCCTGATAAAAAGACCGTGCGCGCTCTTAATTCCGCGGTTTGCCCGGAGTCCGGATGACCATCAGGGGTCGGTTAGTGTGGATGGCGACTCCCAGCGTGATGCTCTCTACGAGAATCTCCTTTAGTAAACCTTTCCCGTGCGAGCTCATAAGAATCAGTGAGATATCCTCTGCATCTGCAAGGCTGATAATCTCGTCGGGCGGTCGACCCGGACGGATATGAATCCTTACTGAGAGCCCGGCACCAGCAAGATCGGTTTTTATTTCCTCAGGTTTCTTTGTTGCTTCCTGAATATTTGACTCAGTCTCTTCATGTGTTTCCCCCTTTGTCACAACATGAAGTATATGTACCTAGCCGACCTGCAATGCCATGTGGATCCTGATTCTCCTGTTGGGAAATTTGGTACGATTCAATGATTTTTAATAGTATTGCACCAACTACAAAATAACCGGATCTTCCAATGGAAATTGGCAAAAACGATATTGAACCGGTAAAGATGTTGTATACCCTCCTGATATATCATAAAAATTAAGGGGTTTTTCTATGGCAGAAGAGATTAGAGACTTGATTGAAAAAATAAATCAGGAAGGAATCAGGGCCGCGGAGGAAAAGGCTCAAAATATAGAGGCCGCGGCAAAACAAAGAGCCGATGACATCCT
The DNA here is from genome assembly GCA_030651815.1 of Methanoregula sp. Taxonomy (GTDB): domain Archaea; phylum Halobacteriota; class Methanomicrobia; order Methanomicrobiales; family Methanospirillaceae; genus Methanoregula. The sequence continues at coordinate 37,265 of JAUSBW010000169.1, read as the reverse complement.
CGCTCAGGCAAAGCTTGAGGCAGAAGAAATGATTGCTGCTGCGAAAGACAGGATTTTTTGTGAAGATGAAAAAGAAAAAACCCTTCTTGCTCATGCGGGAAGGGATCTGCTCCTGTCCTTAAGAACAGAAATTAATGCCATGCTTGGGCGCATTGTGGTTTCAGAACTCCAGCAGGCCTTGACCCCTGAAGCCCTATCCAGACTCTTATTGGAAGTGGCGAGGAACTATAGCGCGGGGGAAAGTAGTGACATAACGGTTTTACTTAATAAGGAGGACATGGAAACCCTGGAAAAAAATTTTATGTACAAACTCAGGGAAGAAACGAAGAAAAAGATCATTTTGAGGCCTGCGGAAGAAATTTCCGGGGGTTTTACCATAAGTTTTGACAGCGGAAAATCCTGCTATGATTTTTCCGACAAGGCCCTGGCAGAATATATCGGCACATATCTTAAGCCGAAATTAAATCAGATTCTTCAAGAAGCAATTAAGGAATGAGAAAAGATGGCAGATTTTTATCCCTATTTGATCGCAAGCCTGCCTATGCTGCATTTTGGAATGAAGCCGCCATTTTCTTTTGAGCAATTTTTAGAAGTATGTTGCCAGCTTATTCCGGAAAAAGACTATCAACTAGTACGTACGTTGCCCCAACCTGAACAATATTTTGAAAAAGGCAAAAAACACCAGATTATTCAGAAATGGATCGAATTCGATGTTGCCTTAAGAAATGAGCTGGTCAGGATACGTGCCACAAAAAAACATACTGAGCCTGCGATGTATCTGCGGCCCGACGCTTACAGCGGTTCTTCCATCGCCCCTGCAATTATGGCAGCGAGCATACATACTTCTGTTCTTGATGCGGAGAAGACACTGGATGAAACGCGCTGGAAGGCATTGGAGGAGTTGGCAACGGGCCATTATTTTGATCTGGCCGTTCTGATAATCTATGCCTATAAATTATTGATACTCCAGCGTTGGGAGAACATTCGCAGTGCAGATCGAACGATCCTGCTTGAACAAGCTTTACAGCATTAACGGGGTATGAATGACAGCACCCAGAAAAGGCCGTATTACCAAAATCAGCGGAAACATGGTAACTGTCAGTTTCGATTCTCCGGTGATGCAGAATGAAGTTGCCTATATCCTGCACCAGGCAGAACGTCTTAAGTCAGAAATCATCCGTGTGCGCGGCAAGCTTGCGGAGATGCAGGTCTATGAGGAAACCAGCGGGTTAAAAATCGGCGAAGAGGTTGAGTTTACCGGAGAGCTTCTTTCGGTTGAGTTGGGGCCGGGGATGCTGGGTCAGATATTTGACGGTCTGCAAAATCCTCTGCCGGAGATTGCCAGACAATGCGGCTTTTTTTTAAAACGCGGTGTTTATTTCAAGGCGCTTTCTGATACCCAGGTCTGGGATTTTACTCCTCTGGTAAAACCCGGTGACAGAGTACGTGCGGGAGATAAAATCGGATTTGTGGTGGAAAAAATATTCAGGCACTACTGTATGGTCCCCTTCTCTTTGCAGGGAAATTTTGAAGTTGTATCGATTGAAAATGCCGGCACATTCACGATACGCGAGGCGGTTGCCCAGATAAAAGACCTGGACGGAAAGATCTATCCTGTGTATCTGAGCCAGAATTGGCCGGTGAAAATCCCTATTCAGGCATACGCCGAGAAAGTTAAACCCGACGAACCGCTGGTCACAAAGATGCGCCTTATTGATTCGCTCTTTCCTGTGGCCCGGGGGGGGACTTATTGTATTCCCGGTCCTTTTGGTGCAGGGAAAACAGTGTTACAGCAATTGACCAGCCGGCATGCCGATGTGGATATTGTCGTTATTGCTGCCTGCGGCGAGCGTGCCGGAGAAATAGTCGAAACATTAAAAACATTCCCTACAATACTTGACCCCAGAACCAACCGGCTTTTGAGCGACCGCACCGTCATTATCTCTAATACCAGCTCCATGCCTGTAGCAGCGAGAGAATCGAGCGTCTATACGGCAGTAACGATAGCCGAATATTACCGTCAGATGGGTCTTCACGTGCTTTTGCTTGCGGATTCCACCTCCCGTTGGGCCCAGGCCATGCGTGAGATGTCTGGCAGGCTCGAAGAGATTCCCGGAGAAGAGGCGTTCCCCGCATATTTAGAATCGCGTATCGCCTCTTTCTACGAAAGGGCAGGTGCGGTGCGGTTATATGACGGCTCAACCGGTTCGGTTACCATCGGCGGAGCAGTAAGCCCTGCAGGAGGAAACTTTGAAGAGCCGGTAACCCAGGCAACGTTAAAAGTAGTTGGTGCATTCCATGGGCTTTCCCGTAGCCGTTCCGATGCCCGCAGATACCCGGCAATAGACCCGTTAATCAGCTGGAGCAAGTATAAAAGTTTTATTGACGAGAAACAGAAAGAGCGGGGGCACGGGATTCTGCGCAAGGGTTTCGATGTGGCGCAGATGATGAAAGTTGTCGGAGAAGAAGGGACTTCGCTTTCCGATTACGTGGACTACCTTAAAGCAGAATTTTTTGATTTTGTCTATCTGCAGCAGAATGCCTTTGACGCAGTTGACGAAGCTACCCCCAAAGAACGACAGATTTACGTATTTGATTTTATTTACCGCATTCTGGAATCGGAATTCATCTTTGAAAATAAAGATACGGCTTTACATTTTTTCCAGCAGCTGAGACAGCTTTTCAAGGGCTGGAACTCCGCTCCCTGGCAGAGTGAAGAGTTTGAAAAAAACGAGAAAGAAATCAGGGTGTTCTCACTCGAACGGTTAAAGAAAGGTTAGCATGCAGAAATTATATACCAACATAATTCAGATTGCCGGGGACGTCATTACTGTAGAAGCGGAAAACATAGGCAATACGGAGCTCGCCCAGGTAATCACCAAACATGGAACTTCCTTATCCCAGGTAATCCGACTTGACGGAAAAAAAGTATTTTTACAGGTTTTTGCCGGGAGCCGCGGCATCTCCACGGGCGACAAGGTACGATTTTTAGGACACCCGATGCGTATCGCGACCGGCAATATGCTTTTAGGTCGCATTTTTAACGGGAGCGGTATACCCCTGGATAACGGGCCAGACCTTTCCGAAAATCTCGTCGATATCGGAGGGCCACCCGTGAATCCGGTAAAAAGAATTATCCCGAACAAGATGATTCGGACGGGCATACCCATGATCGATGTATTTAATTCTTTGGTTGAATCCCAGAAGCTCCCTATTTTTTCCATTGCCGGTGAGCCTTATAACGAACTGTTGGCCAGAATTGGAACCCAGGCGGAAGTCGATATCATTATTTTAGGTGGCATGGGTTTAAAATATGATGATTACCTTTTCTTCAGAGACACCTTAGAAGAACACGGCGCACTTTCCCATTCGATTGTGTTTATGCATACCGCGGCTGATCCGGTTGTGGAGTGTTTGCTTGTTCCGGATCTCAGTCTGGCGGTGGCAGAGAATTTCGCTCTGGAGGGAAAACGGGTGCTGGTACTATTGACGGATATGAGCAATTTCTGCGATGCGTTAAAAGTGATTTCCATTACCATGGAACAGATTCCTTCCAATCGGGGATACCCGGGCGACCTTTACAGCCAGCTGGCAGCCCGCTATGAAAAGGCAGTTGATTTTGATACCGCAGGCTCAATTACTATTCTCGCAGTAACCACGATGCCCGGGGATGACGTAACTCATCCGATTCCGGACAATACCGGCTATATTACCGAGGGGCAGTTTTATCTTAAGAACGGTGTGATCGAACCATTCGGTTCCTTAAGCCGTTTGAAGCAGCAGGTCAACGGCAAAACCCGTGACGACCACCGGACGATTATGGATACGATGATTCAGCTTTTTGCCGAATACCGCGAAACACAGGAAAAGCAGGCCATGGGATTTCAGATGAGTGCCTGGGATATGAAACTTCTTAAATACGGAAAACTCTTTGAAGATAAAATGATGTCGCTCGCGGTAAATATCTCCCTGGAGAAAGCGCTGGATCTGGGCTGGGAGATTCTGCACGACTGTTTCTCTCCTGAGGAGATCGGGATTAAGAAATCCATGATAGATAAGTATTGGTCAAAAAAAGTATGAAAGTGAAACTTACTCAAGGTGAACTTAAAAGACAAAGAGATGCCCTGCGACAGTACGAGAGGTATCTGCCTACCCTGCAGCTTAAGAAGCAGCTGTTGCAGCTTGAAATTTTGCACCAGCAGAGCACTCTTAAGGAGAGAAAGAATTCCTTATCCGAAAAGGAGAAAGCAGCGGAAAACTGGTCAGGACTTCTGGTTGAGGCTCCCGACATCAGGCAATGGCTTATCCTAAAAAACATCATTACCGCAAAGAAAAACATTGCCGGGGTTGATGTACCGGTTTTTGAACGCGTAGATTTTGAGCTGGCGGAGTATGACTTATTCTTAACGCCTCTCTGGGTGGATGCAGGCTTGGAAACATTAATGGATATGGTCTCTTTACAAGAAGAGATAAGGGTCATTGAAAAAGGAATATTTATTCTGAAGCATGAATTGCGTATTACCACGCAGCGTGTCAATCTGTTCGAAAAGGTAAAAATCCCCGAGGCAAAAGAGGCAATCCGCCTGATTAAAATCTATATCAGTGACCAGATGACCAATGCTGTTGGTCGCAGCAAAATTGCCAAAAATAAGATCGAAGAGGCTGATTCTGAGGAGGTGGCGGTGTGATTGTTCCGATGAAAAAAGCCACCATCCTTTTCGAAACCGGAGACGCAGAAGCAACGGTAAAATATTTGCGTACATTAGGGGTTTTGCACGTAGAGCACCAGAATCTGCCTGATGTCAGAGATACATCCGCGCTCCAGGAAAAATTGGCCTTAATTAATTCTTCGTTTGATCTCCTGAACCGGGCGATAGCGTCAGAGAAAAACATTCAACCGCAGAATAACATCACCGGTGACTGGATAGCGGTTGCAAACCATATCATCGAACTTGGCAGGCGCCAGGAACAACTGGAGTCCTCATCCAGAACCATAATCGGTCAAATCAATGAGTGGGAGCACTGGGGTGATGTTGATCTCAACCAGATTCAGCACCTGAGCCAAAACGGCATTTACCTTACGCTTTACCAGGTACCTGTAAAAGAAATAAGAAGTTTTCCTGATGACGTGGTGGCAAAAACGATATTTACCGCAGGCGACATCGCCCATTGCGTGGCGATATCACGCAGGCAGTTTGAATGCGCTTTTTTAGAAATTCATCCGCCAAAGCAAAGCTTGTCTTTGCTTAAATTACGGCTCACCGGGAATAATACAGATATGGAGATGATTAAAGGCGAGATTATAAAATCCGCTGGTTTTTATGAAGCCCTTTCTGGAATAAAGAAAAAACTGGAGAAAGAGATCGAATTCCAGCAGGTAGTAAGCGGCATGGGGAAGGAAGGGGCAATCAGTTATGTAACGGGATACATCCCTTTTGACAGGGAAGGGCATCTGATTGCAAAAGCCAGGAGCAGAAAATGGGGAATCGTGATCACCAAGCCTTCGGCCGATGATAATGTGCCGACGCTCTTGCGCAATCCCAAATGGGCCGGTATGATCAAGCCTGTGCTTGAGCTCCTGGGGATTACGCCCGGATATCGTGAACTTGACGTAAGTATGCTGTTTCTGATTTTTTTTGCCATATTTTTTGGCATTCTGATAGGTGATGCCGGTTATGGGCTGGTCTATATCCTGCTCACGCTGCTGATAACGCTCTGGTTATATAAAAAGATGAAACTGAATACAGAGATGAAAACGACGGTTTCGCTTTTTTATCTATTAGGCTCCTGCGCAATAATATGGGGTGTCCTGACCGGAACCTTTTTTGGTCAGGCATGGTTGCTTAACTTTGGATATAAGCCCCTCGTTCCGCAGTTAAACGATGCCAACTTTATGCAAACGTTCTGCTTCTTTTTAGGAGCATTGCATTTATCCATTGCCCATTCCTGGCAGGCGTACCTGAAATTTCCGTCGTTAAAAGCACTTGCTGATGTCGGATGGATATGCATACTCTGGACCGCATTTTTCCTTGCCAGGACGTTAATCCTTGGAGAAGCATTTCCCCCCCTGGGGATATGGCTGGTTGCTACAGGGATTGTTCTTGTGATTTTATTTACCAATCCCCAGGCCAATGTGCTCAGAGGCATCGGAGATGGGCTGGGGACGGTGGCGTTGAGCATTATGAATAATTTTACCGACGTGGTCTCGTATATACGTCTTTTTGCGGTTGGCTTGGCATGTCTCGCCATAGCAGAGACTACGAATACGTTGTCATCAGGATTGGGTGACGGTGTCGCAGCTTTAGTGGCAGGTGTAGTAATTCTTATGATCGGCCATGGTTTAAACATCATTTTAGGACCGATGTCAGTACTCGTACATGGCGTCAGGCTTAACGTACTTGAATTTTCGGGACACGCAAATGTAACATGGAGCGGGGTAGCGTTCGAGCCACTCAAAGAATAAACAGGAGGATATCATGGAAAGAATAAACAGGAGGACAACATGGAAAGAATAAACAGGAGGACATCATGGATGCGCTGCTGATGCAATTTCAGGATCTGGGATTAGGTTTGGTGCTTGCCTTGTCGGCCTGCGGGTCTGCCGCCGGAGCAGGTGTCGCCGGAATGGCTGCGATAGGTGCATGGAAGAAGAATTTCAGCCAGAATAAGCCGGCGGCATTTATGCTCGTTGCTTTTGTCGGTGCGCCGCTTACCCAGACAATTTATGGCATGATCGTAATGAACAGGATGTATGAACTTGCCGCACAAGGCCAGTTCCTTTGGGGTATCGGCGCCTTTTGTGGCGCGGCTATCGGCCTTTCTGCATACTTTCAGGGTAAATGTGCTGCCTGCGCCTGCGACGCCATGGGAGAAACCGGTAAAGGATTCGGCAATTACATGATCATATTGGGGATCGTCGAAACCGTGGCTCTGCTTGTGATGGCGTTTACCCTGGGTATCCTGGGTAAGTTCGCCGTGGGATAAATTCGCATGATCAGCGCGGGTATATCATACTTATCCCGTATTTTTGCCCGGTAAAAAAACCGATTATTTATGAGGAGAGGAGAACGGCTGATGAAGAGATCTCAGGTACAATCTCTCCTCAAAGTAATATGTGCAAAAATGTAAGATTTAAAAGTAGTACCGGCAAGTCCGTATATACCGTTTGTTGAAATGGTATTCAGGATTGATTAAGGCTTTAAAAAATTCCATTCCATTCTTCGCAGTTCTCCAGATAGGCCAATTGCCTATATCAGGTACTTGCTCTTCTTTTCTTGAGAGAGTACCTTTCTGCAGGTAGCCGAAATACACAGAGGAGTTGTTCCCGCTCATTCAGAATTGATCCACACCACCAGTCCGAATTTCATCTGCCCTTGATATAAAAGGGTCTTTTTGGACTTTAAACCTCAGGAGAATTATCGTCGCCTGAACCTCACGCCTTTAATGGTAAGGACAAGACATCGATACGTTATCCGATCGGGAATATCCTTAATAATGCATTCGGGACGAACTTGATGCCTGCCGTTATGAAGTCATCCGGAGAGTTCAGCCTTATTCGTTCCCCTTCATTCCGGCTTACGGATGATGATCACCGGCCGTTTTGCGTTCATAGCCACCGTATACGCTGTGCTGCCGAGCAAAAGGTCACGGAACCAGCCTTTTCCATGGGAGCTCATCCAGATGACAGATACGTCCTCTTCATCGGCAATTCTCGTGATCTCGAAGCTGGGATTTCCTGTCCTTACGATTGTCCTGACTTCGATGCTCTGTGCGGCAAGACTGCTGCGGATTGCTTCTATCTGAGCCTTCGCCTTTTGGACAGCATCCTCAATCTCAGCTTCAGTCTCGCCCTGAGAAACAACATGGAGAAGGATAACCCCTCTCACCCCCTTTGTCCTGCTGAGAAGGGCTATCGCACTGTCAGAGTAAAGGGAGAAATCAACCGGACAGAGGACCCGGGAGAGTATCATCGGGCAGAACATTTCATAGGTCTTTGCCTTCATCTTCTCGATAATTTTATGGCGCATGATCAGGACATTGATCCTGCTGCGGCGGAGGACCGCCATCGACACACTGCCAAGGAGAATCCCTTCCACGAGGCTGCTCCCCCGCGCACCGACAACGATCAGGGAAACGCCTCTTTCCTCGGCTGTTTCGATGATTGCTCCGGCGGTGTCAGATGATATCTTTACCGCCGTTGTCACCCTGAGGTTCTGGCTGAGGTTTTCAAGGTAGCGTTTCTCTTCCTTGAGGAAATTTTCGCCGGTCCTGTAGAATGTATCACCTATCTCTCCACCACCTCTCGGAGATCTGGCCCCTTCGACAACGTGGAACAGGATGACATCGCGGGCTCCGGGAAAACCGGCTATGCAGTCGAGCGCTCTCTTTGCATACTCAGAAAAATCCGTAGGGAACAGTATTTTTTCGAACATAGGTCACTCCATTAGATATATCGAAGGGTCTGCAGCAGACAACGCGAAATGGACGGGACTCTTTTGAATAATAAATACTATTTACGATATTTAATGCTATCTGGATTTGTCATACACGGTGATATCTTAAATCAATGGCTGGTATGAAAAATGTGTCACTTGAATTTTCATTCTCATTTATGATCCATAGGATTATGGCACGCTCTGTAGAAAAACTCATTTTCATTCATCCATTTTCTATACTCTTTCTATGAATATCGTGCATAGCCCTCAGCTTAAGGATTTTGGTCAAATGACATCAGGACATGACAGCAGAAAATCAACAGATACATTTATCGTTTGGGAATAGGAGTATTGACATAGACCACAGTTGGTTTCTGCCTATGATGAACAATATGTCCGAACTCATTGACAAACTGAAAAAAGGGGCAGTTGACCGTTGCCGGGAGCGGATTATCGAAGCACAAAAAAATCTCAAGGAAAAATGCATCACAACGGAAAATTGCCGCCAGAATCATAGTCTGACATCATATTTAAAAAAAATGCGGGGATTATAACAGGTGTTGCAGATGGCAGAAGAAAAATCGTTATTGCAGCAAATCCGGGAAAAAGAGCTGATGATCAGCATTAAAATTGATGAGACCAGAAGGGAAGCCGAGGAGGTCATTATCAGTGCGAGGAAAGAAGCTTCGGAAATGATTGAGACCTCAGAGAGAGAGGGGAAAAAGACTGCCCAGGAATATTATGAAAAAGAAATGGAAAAATTAAGAAAAGAAGTTGAGCAGATCAGAAATCAGAGCAATGAAGAGGCGATATTGGTTCGGGCAGAGGGCGAACGCAATTTACCCGCAGCAATAGATAAAATCGCAAAAGTTGTATCCTTGGAGTAGGGCGATATGCTTCAAAAGATGAAAAAGGTTCAGGTACTGGGGCCAAAAAAAGATCTTCAGAGCGTAGTCGACGTCCTGTACCACACGGGAACTGTCCAGCTTGAGGATATATCCAGAACGATCCGCCCCGGGGATACACTTTTAAGGAAGATGGAAATCGAAAAAGGGGGAGATATCGCAAATACCCTGGTAAAAATAGGGGGAATTTTCCTTGCCCTCCCTAAAATTAAATATGATACCCTGAAGCAGGAACAAATCTATGAGGAATTGCAGAAAACCAGCCACCATGACCTGCTTGCGAGGGCAAACCACGTAATCGAGGAGCTCGAATCGACCACAAAGGACCTCGCAATAAAGAAGAGCGATCTGGAATTTACTCTTGGCGCAATGGGCAGGTACGAAAAAATAATTAAAAAAATTCAGCCTCTGGAAAGCCAGTTGCCGGTTTTAGAGGGTTTTGAAGTCACGGTAATTCTCATCCAGCGGGAGTTCAGGGAGGTTTTAGACTTCATCAGAAATGCGCTGGTAGAAATTACAAAAAAACAGTTTGAAATAATTTCTGCAGATATCGATGAAACAACTATTGCTGCGGTTATCGTGTTCAATAAAAGATATGCCGAGGCGGTTCACTCGCTCATCTTCTCCCAGAATGTCAATGAGGTGCGTCTGCCATCTGAGTTCGTTGGTAAGCCCTTCAATGAGATTCTTCAGCTGATTTCTATAAAGAGGACGAAATCAATTGACGAGATGGCAACAATCGACGAAAATCTGGTAAAACTCTCCACGGAATGGTACCAGGAACTTGCGGTGCTCAAAAAAGTGCTTGAAGACAGGAACGAAGAAGCAGGCGTATTCGGCAAATTCGGTCAGACGGAATATACTTTTGTAATTCTGGGCTGGATCCCCCAAAAATACCTGGAATCCACAAAAAAAGCACTGAAAAATGCCTTCGGCAACAGGGTCATCGTCAATGAGCTTGAGGTGAGTCCGGAGAAGATGGACGAGGCGCCCACCTTCTACGATAACCCTGCAATCGTAAAACCCTTTGAATTTCTCATGCAGATGGTCAGCCCACCACAGTACCGGGAGATCGATCCAAGTCCGCTGCTTGCGATCTTCTTCCCTATCTTTTTCGGTCTCATGGTCGGCGATATCGCTTATGGACTCATTATACTTGGGATTGCCCTGATCGTGAAAAACAAGTATAAAATGGAGATCTGGCTCCAGCACCTGATGAACATCCTGATCATCTCATCTGTCCCAACCATCTTTTTCGGGTTCCTCTTCGGCGAGTTCTTCGGGAATTTCGGTGAACATATGGGCTGGATCCATCCAATCCACTTCCTCGGTATCACATGGAACAGGATTGAAGTATTGGTCCCCCTCCTGATCCTTGCCATCACCATAGGAGTATTCCATGTGTTCCTCGGCCTTAGTCTGGGAATCCTCAATGCCATTACCAAAAAGAGCAAGAAACATGTAATGGAAAAGGCCGGAATGATCATCGCAATCACGGGGCTGCTCCTGATCATCGGTGGGGCGGCAAAGGTGCTTCCGGATATCCTCCTTCAGACAGGCGTGCTGCTGTTCGTCATCGCTGTGCCGCTGATCATTTATGGCGGAGGGTTTTTCGGGGTATTCGAGATTATGAGCACCGTGGGAAACATTCTCTCCTATGCCCGTATCATGGCAATCGGCATGGCGTCGGTTGTTCTGGCGCTGGTGGCGAATAAACTTGGGGGCTCGACGGATGTCGTACTGGTCGGATTTTTAATCGCCGCCCTGCTGCATATGCTCAATATCGTCCTTGCAGTGTTCAGCCCGTTTTTGCATTCCTTCCGGTTGCATATGGTGGAATTCAATTCCAAATTTTATAAGGGCGGGGGCAAGATGTACAAACCCTTCAGAAAGGAAAAGGAGGGGTGAAACCGTGAAATGAACACGGAGCATCCCGCTGGTTTGGCAACCATTATGTACAGCAGATTGAGAATTTTTAATCAGGATCATATCAATAAACACAAAAAAAAGAGGATGTGGTAAACATGGTAGATTGGGGTATTCCTATTGGAGTTGGAATTGCATTTGGACTTGGAGCACTGGGAACAGGTTACGCGCAATCAAAAATCGGATCCGCCGGTGCAGGGACCATTGCAGAGAGACCTGAGACATTTGGCCTTATGGTGGTGCTGGTGGCAATTCCCGAGACCATGGTCATTCTTGGTTTCGTGGTTGCGGCAATGATGATGATCATGCTCGTGTGAATGGAGGGGATGGTCAGGATACAACCGGCAAATCTGCCATGAGGTACTGATACATGGCATATCGGTCGTTTGGCGGAACCGGGAACTTAATTGAGGAACATGGGGGATCGAACATAACTGTACTGGTTCGAAAAAGATATTACAGGGGTTGATGGTGCAATGTCGATTGAGCAGCTGATTGAATCAGTGGAGGTAAGTGCTGGTGATAGAATCACAGAATTGAAGGAAAATGCATACAGGCAATCGGTTGAGATACGAAAGGGGGCGGAGGGGAAAGACGAGGCAATCAAAAAGAAGCATCTGGATGCAGTTAAAAAAACTGTAGAAGCCGAACGTAACAAATTAATTGCAAAGATCAAAGAAGAAACCCGGATGCAGTTTACCCGGACCAAAGATGAAGTGTTTAAGAAAGCCTTTTTTGAAGCCCGGAAAATTCTCTCATCAGCACGATCGCGTGCAGATTACGAGAACCATTTCAGAAAAATGTTACAAGAGGTGGTTTTGGAGCTGGAAGGAGAAGAAATCCAGCTGCACATCGATAAAATGGATGAGAACCTTTGTAAAAAATTGTTGTCCGAACTCAAGCTGAACTGCGAAGTAGTTACCGATATTACCAGTGCGGGAGGTCTGAACGCGAGCACAAAGGATGGAAGGTTCATCATATTCAACACGACAGAATCGAGATTTGAGAAAGCAAAGGCTCTTTTAAAATCTGAAATATTTACTACGCTCTATGGTGGTCAGAGTGGAGTATGATTATGTAAATGCCCGGATAAAAGGCATGAAAAGCCGCCTGCTCGCCCCACCCGTGTTTGAATCCCTGATCCTCAAACCCGATGTTGAATCCATCATTGCTGAGCTGGAAAATACTTCCTATAAAGAGGAGATTGAAAGGGCAACCGTCCAGTATTCCGGGATGAAGTGTATCGAGGTTGCCTTACGCAATGATTTCACCAATGCCTTCCGAAAGATTTTAGGTTTTATGAAAGGGGGAGATTCCGAGAAGTACATAAACATTCTGCTGAGCCGGTGGGATATCCAGAACATCAAAACCATTCTCCGGGGAAAGAATATCCATATGACATCAGCGGAGATTGTCGAATGCCTTGTTCCGGCAGGGCAACTGGATAATACTACGCTCATTGAATTGATCAGGCAGCCGGATGTCAAGGCGGTCATCGATCTCTTAGCAACGTGGGGGATCGAATATGCTAAACCATTAACCCGGAATTTTAAGGAATACTCTGAAAAAAGGGATCTGTCCATCCTTGAGTATGCCATTGACAAATTTTACTATGAAAATGCATTAGAAAAATCAGGCGAAGATTCCTATGATGATCGTATCATTCTGGATATGATAACTACGGAGATTGATGTGACCAATATCAAAAATGTCTTAAAGATGATAAGGGACAAAATCGGGATTGAAGAGGCAGAACCATTCCTGATCAAGGGCGGTATTACGCTGGATATCGAGAAGTTGCTCTCCATGCTGAGATCCGGGACACTTGAGGGAGCGATAAAGGTTCTGGACGCCACGCCATACAAGTTTCTCTCAGAACTTCCCGCAGATGTGTTCAAGACAGAAAAGATATCCGTATTTGAAAAAGAACTCGAGAAATACCTGATAAAACGGGGCATCCGCCGGTTCCTTGGCGACCCCCTGAGTATTGCCGTTGCAGTCGGGTATGTCTGGGCGAAATATAACGAGATCACCAATATCAGGATCATAGCGAGGTGCAAGACTGCCGACATAACAGAAAAAGAAATCCGGGAGGAATTGATTTATGTATAGGTTTGTTGTGGTCACCGATCCCGATTCGGCACCGGGGTTCAGGCTTGCCGGTGTGGATGTAATCGAGGTATCAAATCTGGACGAGGCAAAGAAGATCATACCCCCCCTGATATATAAGGACGATACGGGAATCGTTGCGGTAAGTGAAGATTTCATGGCAGCTCTGGACGAAAAACTGCTGGAAAAAATCGAAAAGACATACCGGCCGATCATTATTCCGATTCCCGCCAGGGTCAAGGGTCTCGAGAGAACAAGTTACATCGAACGGCTGCTGCAGAGGGCAATCGGGTATAATATCGTGATTAGGAGGTAGGGGTCATGATTGCGGGAGTTATTTCGAGAATTTCGGGGCCTGTGGTTCTTTCGGACCAGATGAGGGGCTCTAAGATGTATGACGTGGTGAAGGTAGGTGTCGAGGAGCTGAACGGGGAGATCATACGCCTTGACGGGGATCTGGCAGTTGTTCAGGTGTATGAGGACACATCCGGCCTGAAAGTTGGCGAGAAAGTTGTAAACACCGAAACGCCCCTGTCAGTTGAGCTCGGTCCGGGGCTCCTCTCCTCTATTTATGACGGCATTCAGAGGCCACTGCCGGTGCTGGTTAAGAGAAGTGGCAGTTTCATATCCCGTGGAATTTCCGTTCCCGGCATTGATAAGGAAAAGAAGTGGGATTTTGTCGCATCTGCAAAAAAGGGAGATACGGTCTCTGGCGGAGACATCGTTGGGACGGTAGCGGAGTATAATATAGAGCACAGGATCATGGTTCCTCCCCCGGTTTCCGGAACCATAAAGGAGATCCGCAGTGGTGCGTTTACTGTTGAAGACCCCATCTGCATTCTCGATGACAGCACTTCCATAACAATGCTGCAGAAATGGCCCGTGAGACGGGGGAGACCCTACAAAAAAAAGCAGGACCCGCGTTCGCTCCTTATTACCGGGCAGAGAATTTTTGACATCATGTTCCCGGTGGCCAAAGGGGGAACTGCCATGATCCCCGGTGGTTTTGGTACGGGAAAGACGGTGGCAGAACAGACACTGGCAAAATGGTCGGATACCCAGATCGTTGTGTATATCGGCTGCGGGGAGCGGGGAAATGAAATGACGGATGTCCTGACAGAATTTCCCGAACTTGTGGATCCGCGGACGAATATGCCCCTTATCCAGAGAACGATCCTGATTGCAAACACATCGAACATGCCGGTGGCGGCCAGGGAGGCTTCGATTTATACGGGCATCACCATGGCAGAGTACTACCGGGACATGGGATATGACGTTGCGCTGATGGCTGACTCCACATCCCGATGGGGCGAGGCATTACGGGAAGTTTCGGGCAGGTTAGAGGAGATGCCGGGCGAAGAAGGCTATCCCGCCTACCTTGCTACGAGACTTGCGGCGTTCTATGAGCGTGCCGGCAGGGTTGTCTGCCTTGGGTCAGATGAACGGTTGGGATCCATTACCATTGTCGGTGCGGTATCCCCCCCGGGAGGTGATTTCTCAGAGCCCATCACCCAGAATACGTTAAGAATTGCCGGGACGTTCTGGGCACTGGATACAAATCTTGCGTACAGGAGACATTTCCCTTCGGTGAACTGGATAAAAAGTTATTCGCTCTATCTGGACAGCATTCAGGAATGGTTTGTGCAAAGCGGATTTGATGAGTGGAAAGAGATGCGGGACGTGACCATGTACCTGCTCCAGAAAGAAGTTGAGTTACAGGAGATCGTGCAGCTGGTCGGTCCTGATGCCCTGCCCGAGAGCGAGAAGGCAATTCTGGAGGTTACCCGAATGATCAGGGAAGATTTCCTCCAGCAGAGTGCCTATCATGAAATCGATTCTTTCTGTCCGCTTGAGAAGCAGTACTGTATGCTCAAGGTGATCCTCAACTTCTATAATCGGACGAGTGAAGCGATGAACCGGGGAGTTGCCCTGAACAAAATCCTGAAACTGCCCTTAAAACAGGAGATTGGCAGGATGAAGGAACTGGCCGATGTCAGTAAAATCAAGGATCTTATCGGGGAGATCGATAAGAACATTGCTGCACTGGAGGTGGAGAGATGAAGCCGGTCAGCCTGCTGACAAAAGAGTGCAAGACGGTCAACTATGTCTCCGGGCCTTTGATTTTCGTCCAGTCTGTCAAGGGGGTTTCCTATGGAGAGATCGCACAAATCACGCTGCCTAACGGTGAAGTGAGAACAGGGCAGGTTCTGGATATCTCGCGGGACCTTGCGGTGATTCAGGTATTTGAGGGTACCAGCGGAATCGATAATAAAGAGACCCGGGTGCAGTTTACCGGCAAACCGCCGACAATAGATGTGTCCATTGATCTGCTGGGGAGGATCCTGAACGGTGTGGGAAAGCCCCGGGATGGAGGTCCTGACATCATCCCGGAAGCAAGTCTGGATATCAACGGGATGCCCATCAACCCGTATGCGAGGGACAAACCAGCAGACTTCATCCAGACAGGAATGTCCACTATTGACGCATTAACTACTCTTGTCAGGGGTCAGAAACTCCCGATATTCTCCGGTGCCGGTCTGCCTGCAAACAAGCTAGCCGCCCAGATCGCACGACAGGCAAAGGTGCTTGGGGAAGGAGAAAAATTTGCTGTGGTTTTTGTTGCCATGGGGATTACTTATAAAGAGGCATCGTTCTTTATGGATGATTTTGAAAGGACCGGTGCTCTTGAACGCGTGGTCTTTTTCATGAACCTTGCTGATGACCCGACCATCGAGAGAATCGCCACTCCCCGGTGCGCCCTTACCGTTGCAGAATATCTCGCGTTTACCCACAACCTTCATGTCCTCGTGATTATGACGGACATGATCAACTATTGTGAGGCATTGAGAGAGATCTCAACGGCACGGGAGGAAGTCCCGGGAAGGAGAGGGTATCCCGGCTACATGTATACAGACCTTGCCTCCCTCTACGAACGTGCCGGGCGGATCAAGGGGGCAAAAGGGTCCATCACCCAGATCCCCATCCTGACCATGCCCGATGATGATATCACCCATCCGGTGCCGGATCTCACCGGCTATATTACCGAAGGGCAGATCGTGCTCTCGCGGGATCTGTACAGGAGGGGGGCAAATCCGCCTATCGATGTCCTTCCCTGTCTCTCCCGGCTCATGAACCTCGGCATAGGTGCGGGAAAGACGCGGGAGGATCACAGGAACGTGGCAGACCAGCTCTATGCCTCATACGCCTACGGGAGAGACCTGCGGAGGCTGGTTGCGATCGTGGGTGAAGAAGCGTTAACCGAACTGGACAAGAAATATCTGAAGTTTGCGGATGAGTTCGAGAAGAAATTCATCACACAGGGAGATGAAAACCGGAGCATTGAAAGTACGCTGGAGATTGGCTGGGATCTTATGTCCATGCTTCCGGAAGAAGAATTGAAACGGATAAAACTCGACTACATCAGGAAGTATCACCCGGCATACAGAAAGGGATGAGTCATGGAACAGGTAAACCCCACGAGGATGGAGCTCATCAAGAAAAATGCACAGATAAAGCTTGCCGAGCAGGGGAGGGATCTTCTCCGTGAGAAGATGGATGCACTCATCCAGGAATTCTTCCACATCATGGAGTCGGTCTCGAAATCGCGGGATGAGCTGGAGAGTGTTGCCATCTCGGCACAGCGCTCGCTCTTAACCGCTCTCGCCGTTGATGATTCTGTGACCCTCAAGTCCGCCTCCTTTGCAACAAGGAAGGGCCTGTTCATCGATATCAAGGGGAAAAATATCATGGGAGTTCCTGTTCCGGTACTTGAGAAAAAGAGAGTCTCAAAGAGTGTTTTAGAGAGGGGCTACAGTATCATCGGGGTGAGCGGCAGGATCGATGAGGCAGCCGAAAAGTTCGAGATGGAACTGGATCTGATAATCGAGCTTGCGGAGACGGAGACTTCCTTAAAAAGGCTCGGGGGGGAGATCCAGATAACCCGGAGAAGGGTGAACGCCCTTGAGCAGATAATGATCCCCGAATTAAAAAAACAGAAAAAGTATATCAAAAACGCCATTGACGAACGGGAGCGGGAAGACCTCTTCCGGTTAAAAAAGGTCAAAAAGATTATTGAACGCAAGAAAAAGGCAGCAATAAAGCAGAACGGCTGACAGACCTGCCGCCGGGAATTTGGTGAAATGACCCATGCTCCTGCATCAGTAACATATCCTGCCCCGGTCTCACCGGTATTAAAGCCCGTGCCTTTTTTTTAAAAATGAAGTAATTCCGGAAGGCTGAGTGTAATTTGTTGTTTCCTGTTTCTGTTCTTCAGATTTTGGCCTGTTCATTATTTCCTTTGCCTTGCATGCCGCCTGCTCTATCCGCTCCCTGCACCTCCCTATGGCCATATCCTTGAGTTTCCCGATTTTATTATTGATATCGTGTGTCATACCCTGACATCCAAAATGTGATCAATATGTGTAATCCCTCAAAGGGAGATAAATACTTTCCCGCTGCCGGAAGGAATATTCCACCCGGAGATTCGCAGAGCAGGGCCTTTGGTTCCCGGGCGGCGAGTTCCCGGAGCCGTGGTCCAGCGTCAATGCAGCGACATGGTCAATCTGGAGGGGCATTACAACAATGGTAATCTCACCGATGGTTCGTACTTCGCACAAGGTCATGGTCTGCTTTTCCTTCAGGAACGTTTCTGATACTATTTTGTTTTTCGTCCAATAGAATAAATATTGAGGTGCTTTTACAAAAAAAACGGGGCGGTGGAACTCACAAAATCTCCTGAATGATGAGATCCGGATCTGGCAGAGATTCTGTGCGATATGCGCGAATTGGGAGAGGGGGATAGAGGTGCGGCAGAGTGCGATGAGTTATTAGTTATTCGGATTCTGCATGAGAAATAATATATGCAATGAAATATTCACTGTTATTGAAGATGAACTGCGTTGTAGTCGCCCTTAATAAAAAAGGAATGTTTTTAAATAGCAATCTAATGACGCCATGTGCATATGGCGCAATAAAAATACATGAACATAATTGAGTTTAGTTTTTACAATAAACACAAACTATTTAATTTCAGCAATTGCATATCTTGTATGAGTTTTAACAATTCGCTTCCCATATGGGTTGAAAAAGGATACTCAACTCTCTGGGATCAATATAAAAACGAGGGATTCCGTCTCGATGATGCAGTAAAAATTCTTGGTGAAGTTGAGCATGATACCCCGGAGAAAGTTCCGGTCCTTTTGTCGCGTCTTCGAAAAGCCGGGAGACTCACCGTCACCTCCGATGCCATGGATGCCCGAAAAAAGATCTATCAGCTGATAAGCAAGGATTCTCTGGTCACAGAAATTTTTGACATAAATAACTCGACCCTGACCCGGAGCGATCTTGAAGCATTATTGAAACGGGCAGCAGACATCATCAGGACCCGGGTTGACTACAAATTCATCCTCCTGCCGCTCTTCCTCAAGCGTATCAGTGATAAATGGGAACTGGAATATGAAGCGGCAAAAGAAGAAGCCCTTCATGATGGCTATACAGAACAAGAAGCTCAGGCTGAAGCAAAGCGGGCGATGTATCATGATTTCGATCTACCGGAGGAGTACCTGTGGGATAACCTCAGAGCTGAAGTGATCAAACTTCCGGAGATCTTTTCAAAAGCGCTTAAGGAAATTGCTGAGAGGAACCCTGAACTTCGCGATGTCCTTGATACCGTTGATTTTATTGAGTTTGCCAAGAGCCAGGAAAATGGAGAGATACTAAGGCAGCTTGTCGAGCTCTTCAGCGAAAAGAAACTTCACCATGTCTCACCGGATGTTCTCGGGGATGCATATGAGTGGATTCTCCGCTACTTCGCACCGCAGAAAGCAAAGGAAGGCGAGGTGTACACACCTCGCGAAGTCATCCGGCTCTTAATTGAGGTACTCGACCCCAAGCCCGGCGAGAGTGTGTACGATCCTGCATCGGCATCGAACGGGATGCTTATCGCCTCCTATACCCATGTCAGGGAGCAATTCGGTCCGGATGCAGTAACGCAGATCTTTCTCTATGGGCAGGAGGCAAACGCCAAGACGCTCGCATATGGCCGGATGAATATGTATATCCATGATATCCGGAATGTTCAGCTGGCCTATGGAGACACTCTTCTCTATCCCAAATTTAAAGATGGTGAGGCAATCCGACAGTTCGATGTTGTTGTTGCAAATCCGCCATGGAACCAGGACATGTACGATGAGAACCAGCTGAAGAAAGGTGAGTTCTGGAAACAGCGTTTCTCGTATGGGTTCCCCAACCGGCAGTCCGCTGACTGGGCATGGATCCAGCACATGCTCGCCTCGGCAAAAGACGGGAACGGCCGTGTTGGTGTCGTGATGGACAACGGGTGTCTCTTCCGGGGAGGCAAGGAGAAGGCGATCCGTCAGCAGATTCTTGAAGCCGATCTGTTGGAATGCATCGTACTGACGCCGGAGAAACTCTTCTATAATACCGGCGCTCCGGGTGCACTGCTCTTCTTTGGGAAGAACAAGCGTTCCGATCACCGGGGCAAAGTGCTCATCATCAATGCTGCACTGGAGTTTGGTAAGCATCCTGACGTGCGTAAGTTGAACATTATAACCGATAAGAACATCGAGAGGATTGTTGGTGTGGCGAATTCATGGGAGGAGATTGAAGGGTTCTCCAAGGTTGTTCCGCTTGCAGAGATTGAAAAGAACGACTTCAATCTGAACGTGACCTTGTACGTTTCGCCGCAGAAGGACGTTGAGGAAGTTGATATTCCTGCTACGTGGGCTGCGATCAAAGATGTGGAAAAAGAACTCCGCACGGTCGATGAACAGATTGCCGGGCATCTCAAAGAGATTGGGTATGTAGGGGGTAACTGATGGCTGAGGGTGAGGCAACTATTCGGAAATTCCGAATAGTTCGAACCGGAGGTACTGCATGAGATCCGATATCGTTAAGCGCCTGCACAAGAACTTCGAAGATTATGTCCACGTAAAAGATGGCGTGGAATTCTGGTTTGCCCGGGATTTACAGACCCTTCTCGGATATGCAGAATGGCGAAATTTTATCAGAGTTATCGAAAAAGCTCAGGAATCGTGTAAAAACTCAAATCATGCGATTTTAGATCATTTTGTTGACGTCAACAAATCGATACCCGTGCCCAAAGGCGGGGAGCGGGAGATTGAGGATATCATGCTGACCCGGTATGCGTGTTATCTTGTAGCGCAGAACGGGGATCCCCGCAAGGAAGAGATCGCGTTTGCCCAGAGTTACTTCGCGGTACAGACCCGTAAGCAGGAGATCATAGAGGAACATATCCAGCTTGGGGAGCGGTTAAGGGCGCGAAAACAGCTGAAGGATTCAGAAACTGCACTCTCTAGGAATATTTACGAGCGTGGGGTAGATGACAAGGGATTTGCCAATATCCGGAGCAAAGGTGACAAGGCGCTTTTCGGTGGGTTCACAACCCGTGATATGAAGCAGAAGATGGATGTGCCGGAGAAGCGCCCTCTTGCTGATTTCCTGCCTACTGTAACGATCACCGCTAAGAACCTCGCCACCGAGATCACGAACTTCAATGTGGAGAAGCGGGATCTCCATGGAGAGGATCCCATCACCGAAGAACACGTCCAGAACAACGAAGATATCCGCGAGCTGCTGTTGAAGCGGGGGATAAAGCCGGAAACATTGCCTCCTGAAGAAGACTTAAAGAAACTTGAGCGGAGAGTGAAGTTGCAAGAAGATCACCTTGCGGAGAAGTCGGGGAGGATATCCGGAGGAAGTGAAAAGCGGGAGAGGATGGAGGAGCAGGATGACTGAGTTTCTTTTGTTATCGGCAACTATCTGGAAATTCCAGATAGCTCGATGTGCCATGATAAACCATCTGTTGATTGTTTTGCACATAAATGTGTATAACCCGGCATTTCAGAGAGGACGGGAAGGAATCCCGGCAGGTACATTCAGGATGATAACGGGTAACGATCCAGAAATTTCGAATGGTTCATGCACGGGGAATTATACCGGGAATGTTCCCACCACTATCAGATTTAGAAACCGGGGGTGTTTTGATCATAATGCTGACATCAGCAAATCGATCATATCCCCTTGGAGGTTCGTTGTATGAACGAGGTGGCTGGCGGGTATATAACATTTCTTGAATCAATAAAAGAGAGGATTCGTGCTGCCCGGATTCATGCAGCGCTCTCGGTGAACCGCGAGCTCGTTTTACTCTACTGGCAGATAGGAAAAGAGATCCTTCAGCGCCAGGAATCAGAAGGCTGGGGGGCAAAAGTCATTGAGCAGATCTCCCGGGACCTCTCCAGCGAGTTCCCGGAAATGAAGGGATTTTCATCGCGCAATCTAAAATATATGCGTAAATTTGCCGAGGCTTGGTCAAACGAGCAATTAGTGCAGCAGCTTGCTGCACAAATTCCCTGGTTCCACAATTGTGTCATTCTGGATCAAATTTCTGATCCCGATGAGCAGGAATGGTATATCCGCGAGACGATTGCTAACGGCTGGAGCCGGAGTATTCTCGTCCATCAGATAGAGAGTGATCTCTATAACCGGCGGGGGAAAACCGTCTCGAATCTCCGCGAGCGGTTGCCTGCCCCTCAAGGGGAGCTCGCACAGCAGATCATTAAAGACCCGTACAATTTTGATTTCCTGTCGCTTGGGAAAGAACACACCAAGCACGATCTTCACCAGGGACTGCTTTTCCACCTGCGGGATTTCCTGATCGATCTCGGGATGGGGTTTGCATTCGTGGGGAGCGAGTACCACCTTGAGGTCGGCGGAGAGGACTTCTATACCGACCTGCTCTTCTATCACTTAAAACTCCATTGTTACGTAGTCATCGAGCTGAAGGTTGTGGATTTTACTCCGGAGTTTGCCGGGAAGCTGAACTTCTATCTATCAGCGGTGGACGATCTCATGCGGGATGCAAAGGTTGACCAGCCGAGCATCGGCATCCTGCTCTGTAAAACACGGAACCATGTAATAGCCGAATACGCACTCCGCGATATGAAAAAGCCAATCGGCATATCGACTTACACGCTGAAGAAGGCGCTCCCGACCCGGATGAAAGGAAAACTCCCCACAGTTGAGGAACTGGAAGAGGAACTGGTTAAGATGGGGGATGCCAAATCCCGGAATGTGGGAGGGAAGAACGAATGACTGATGCAATTCATCCCACTACTGTACCGAATCATTCCGGATCATACAGTGAACTGGATTCTCTATGTAAACTGATTCGTGAAGAAAAAGTCATTTTATGGGTTGGATCCGGGTTCTCAAGTTATGCAGGTTATCCAACAGGGACACAACTTCGGGATATCATTTTAAAAACTCTAAGTGAATTACCGAGTGGTGCTCCTGACCTACGGGATGTATCACTAAAGGAAGTTGCAGACTATTATGTTGCAGCCAAGGGACGGGATTCTCTGATTGAGTTATTGAGAACGCTTTACGATAACACTCCTCAACGAAGTGATGTCCACGAATTACTCGCACTGATAAATCGTGTGAAGTATATCGTCACAACAAACTACGATCCGTTATTCGAATATGCATATGGGAATAATAGGATTGTTAAAATTGCTCACGATGAAGAATTACCAGGTTTGACTGACAATCCAGAGAAGACCGTTTTATTGAAGATTCATGGTGATTTATCAGATCCCGGTTCAATAATTATTACCTCAGATGATTACGATACGTTCGATAAGGATTCTATTGTCTGGGGCAACATCAGATCCCTACTTGCGATATATTCTGTTGCGTTTATCGGTTACTCAATAAACGATCCGCATGTTGAGGAAATGCTCGGGGATATTGACGAACGACTCAAAAGGCGGAGACATTCCTATTATTTCATTGATAGTAAGATCGATGAAGAAAAGAGAGCCCACCTGAGCAGTTACGATTTGCATTATATTGAGATGGATGCAGCGGCAGCGATGAATTTTGTTGCCGTAAAAACAATCCAATTTTCTTATCTCGATAGTATGGGGAATTCGGCCCTTCTGATAAAATCCGATCCCATATTTGAAAGTCGGGACTTCCATGTGGATCGGAATATCTCCTGTGGAAAAATTACCCATCTATCACTTATTCCTACGCGACCTGACGTTCAAAGCGACATTAAAATAACACTTACCTCCAAAACAGGTAACAACACTCAATTTTTGGCTTTTCAGAAATTTGTAACCGGTCAGAGCTTCGAACCTGTAATGCTAACAGATTCTGACTGTACTATTTCTATACGAGGAGGGGAAATGAATGGCGTCTTCATTTTCGATCCCGCTATCTCAAGTTATCCGGCATTATCTGTGGCACCTCAACCATCTGAGGTGGTTAATGTCGATCTCCAATTACAGAGTGGTACAATTCGGCTCAGCAAACTGCCAATGAAGATTTTTAACTCGGAAGTTCTGTTAAAATTCGAAATTAAAGATCCGGATTTCAATTTTACAATCACAATACAAAAGGGAAAACCAGATGTAGAACTCAATTTCTCGATGCACCATATTGTGTCAGATATCGAACGTGGCCGGCAAATCTATAGTCTTTTCGATAAGTGGATTCAGGGAGAGACATTGGAATTAATTACTGATCGATTGCCTGCCCCTTTTCTGATCCCACCAAACTCATTTTCAGAGCCCACTTCAGATTCACCTCCTATTCATGCACTATGTCAATTATACACAGATCTATCTGACATACAACGTATCCTTAAAGTAAGATTAACTATACCCGATGAGATTACACAAGAGGACCAGCGAACGATCCGAGAGCTTGTAACATTTTTACGAGGAAGAAAACAAAAAATTCCTGAGATTAAAGCTACAATTGTTCTTAAAACTGATGCTCTCACCCCGTTAAAACAGGGGAAACTACTGACACTTGAAGGAAAAGGCCCCATCGGAACAATTGATTATTCCCTTTTTGGAAGAATCTTTAACGTGCCCTACGCAGTTGAAGGTTTTGACATTTTTTTTGAGAATATTGAGGAGATCCTTGAGTTGAGAGAGAAGGGAATCAAGGAATTAAAAGTCGTCGCTAAAAGCACAACCGGACAATTATTCATACGATATTCCCCCCAACCGGTAGAAAAATCACGATCTGCGAGGTCGGGACGATGACCTTTTTTTTAGACACGAAAATTGCGGATGTACCAGAAGGATGGAAGATCGCAGAATTGAAGGATATTGTCGATATCAATCCTGAATCACATGATCCGACCCAAAGACCCCATGAAAAATTCTCCTATATCGATATCGATGCCGTTGAAAATGGAAGCGGCGTAATTAACACAGTGAAGGAACTGATCGGAAAAGATGCGCCTTCAAGAGCCCGTCGTGTTGTGCAAACTGATGACGTAATCATGTCCGAGGTACGTCCGTATCTTAAAGCGTTTGCACTTGTTCCCAAAAAATTGAATAACCAGATTTGTTCCACAGGATTCGCAGTGCTTCGAAGTAAGGGAACAGTCGATCCAAGATATTTACTGAACGTCCTTTTTTCGAATGAGGTCATTAATCAATGCAATCGCATGATGGTCGGAGCTCAATACCCGGCCCTCAATGACTCACAAGTAAAAAAGATACTTATCCCTCTCCCTCCCCTCCCCGAACAAAGTCGCATCGCCACCATCCTCACCACCGTAGACGACGCCATCCAGTGCTCGCGGCAAGCGGCTGCGGAGACCGAGCGCCTCAAGGCGGGCGTGATGCAGGAGCTCATGACGAAGGGCATCGGGCATACGGAGTTTAAAGAAGAAGAAAATGTCGGGATAATGCCTAAAGAATGGGATATTGGGAAGTTAGGTGATTTTGGAGAAATTAAATATGGTTTTGCTCAACCCCCCAACTCAAAAGAGAATGGAATTCCAATGATTTGTGCAAAAGATATCGATCGTGGTTCTATCGATTGGAATACTGTAAATGAAATTGATCCAAAATCGATTTCTCATGGTAAAGATCTATATTTACATAAATGGGATATTATTATCGTTCGAAGTGGTGTGAACACCGGGGATATCGGTCTATTTAACTATGATAAAATTGCGGTTGCTGGTTACGATCTAGTATTCACGCCAAATCAAAAGAGAATTGATCCAACGTTTATCTCAAAATATCTATTGTGTTCACATCGCCAATCCCATTTCAAGGCAATCGGTGTTCGATCTGCTCAATCACACCTGAACTCAGAACAATTATTCAACACTCCGATCATACTCCCCCCGCTCAAAGAACAACAGCACATCACTTCCATTCTCACTACAATCGATCACAAACTCTCCCTCCAGCGCCAGCGCACCGCCCACTACGAACATCTGAAGCAGGGCCTGATGAACGAACTGCTGACCGGCAAACGAAGGGTGATGGTGACGTGAGATGAAATCCCTCGAACTCATACTCGTCGAAGACCCAATCATCGAAAAGCTCCAGGCAAATGGCTGGACGCTCACTTCATCCGACAAACTGGAGCGGGAGAGCTACAAGGAACCGCTTCTCGTCAATCCCCTCATCCGCGCTATCAAGAAGATCAACAAAGACATCGGGATCGAAGAGAAGGAGATCTGGCTTGCCGTCCGGGAGTTGCAGAGCCGGGGATCGGGCATCGAAGCTGCCAAACAGATCCTCCAGTTCATGAAGGCAGGCATCCCGGTCCGTTTCGAAAAGACCAGGACCGTTGAATACATCCGGCTCTTCGATTACGACAAACTGGAGAACAACGAGTACATTGTCTCCCGGCAGATTATCCACGAAGGAACCGAGCGGATCAGGAACGACATCATACTCTATATCAACGGGATTCCGCTTGTCAATATCGAGTGCAAGGATCCGGCGAGCCTCACAGAAGACTGGCACACGGCGTATGCCCAGATCCGGGATTACAAGAAGATCATTCCTGAGCTCTACAAGTACGTCCAGATCGGGATGGCTGCTGAGCAGATAGTGAAGTTCTTCCCTATCGTCCCGTGGCAGGATGAGGTCAGGACCGACGAGTGGAAGATCGAGGATATGGAGCCGCACGATGCATCGGTCGCCATGCTCAAGCCGGAATGCCTGCTTGACATTCTCAGGTATTTCCTGTTCATGCGCCGGGAAATGGGAGAGGACACCAAGGTCCTGCCACGGTACATCCAGTACCGTGCGGCAAACAAGATGGTCAACCGCGTCCTCGATAACCTCGCGGGAAAAACTGACAAGAACAAGGGGCTCATCTGGCACTGGCAGGGATCGGGTAAGACCCTCACGATGATCTTTGCCGCGAACAAACTCTATCACCAGCCCGCGCTGAAGAACCCTTCGATCTTCTTCATCGTTGACAGGATCGATCTTGAAGACCAGCTCTACGAAGAGTATAACGCGCTCACTATCACAAAACCGGAGATCATCGGGAGCATCCCGGAACTCAAGCGGGTCCTGCTCGCCGATCAGGGGAAAGGCAGGCGTGGCATCATGATCACCCTTATCCACAAGTTCCGGCCCGAGGAGCTCAGCGGGCTCCAGAAGGAACTGGAAAACCAGCCCGGTGAAACGATCACGACAAGGAAGAACATCGTTGCGTTCATCGATGAAGGCCACCGCTCGCAGTACGGACTTATGGCCGCCCAGATGCGGAAGGGTATCTTCAAAAACGGGTTTTTCTTTGCCCTGACAGGGACACCGGTAAACCGTATCGGGAAAGATACTTACACCGAATTCAGTTACCCCGATGAAGGAGAACTCTACCTCGACCGCTATTTCATCCGCGAATCAATCGAAGATGGGTTCACGGTGAAGATTGCCTACCAGCCACGCCTAGAAAAAGAGGCAGGTATCAACCTCCACCGGGAGATGCTCCGGATATTCCTTGAAACCGAACTCGAAGAGATCCCGGATACCTACCGGCAGCCGGTTGAAGAAGGCGTCAAGAAACGCCTCAATATCATCAAGGTCTTTTTGGAGAATCCAAAACGAATCGCAATTATTGCCCGGGACATTGCCGCTCATTTCCGGGAAAATGTCGATGGCAGATACAAAGCCATGGTCGTCGGGGTCAGCCGGAAAGCCTGTGTCCTTTACAAACAGGAACTCGACAAGCACCTCCCACCGGAATATTCTGAAGTTGTCATGACCTACCAGGCCGATGAACGGGATTCCGTGCTCGCCTCCTACAAAGACGGGGTCATGGAATCAAACCCCGGTTACGATGCCGGCGAGATCAATGATGATATCCGGGACCGTTTCAAGTGGGAAGAGGATCCCCGAATCCTGATTGTCACTGACAAGCTCCTCACCGGCTTTGATGCGCCGATTCTCCAGACAATGTATCTTGACAAACCGCTCAGGGAACACCGGCTCCTTCAGGCCATTGCACGGACGAACCGGCCTTACAAAGGTGTCAAAGAAGCGGGTCTTATCATCGATTATATCGGGATCCTCAAGGACATAAGAAAAGCCCTTGAAAAATACAATGAGACCGATATCACCAGCGCTCTGTTCTCAACAGAAGAGATCGCACAGGAATTTGCGGCACGGATGGAAGAGCTTGCCGGCATGTTCAAAGATATTAAAATCGGATCCTATGACAAGGACACATTCCTGTCAGCTATTGAATTACTCACCGGTGATGAAACGATCGCAGATGAGTTTGTCGATACATACCGGGAGATGCGCAGGGTCTTTGAATTCCTCGGCCCTGATAAAATAAAACTCGAATATTTTGAACAGTACAAGTGGTTCTCAGAAATATACTCCTATTACACACGGATGGCGCTCAGGAATCAGCCTGACTATGCAACCCATGTCCAGAAATATTTTGAAAAGACGATCAAGTATATCCATAAAACTACCGATATCCAGAATGTTGAGAACAACCTGCCGGTGATTGAATTCGGGCCGGAGTATCTCAAGGTACTTGAAGAAAAAGTAGCCGACAAGCGGGAAAAAGCGGCAAACATCGTTTTCACACTCAACCGGTTCATTCTGGTTGATCGGCACCAGACACCGGTCAATGAATCGCTTCTCGAACGGGTCGAGAAGATCATCTGCGCCTGGAAAGCAAAATCCAAGGATTATGAAGCAATCTACCGCGATGGTGCAGCTATTATCAGGGAGATGCAACAGCTGAATGCACGGCGGGATCAGCTCGGGCTATCAGAATTAGAATATTCGATGTTTTTGAAGATCGAAATACAATGGGGAGAAGACTCAGACCTTATCAGGGATATCCGTCAGCTATCAGAAGACCTCAAAAAATCTATGTTCCCCGGCTGGATTTCGCAGGTGAGTGCGAAAAAGGGTATAGAACAGGATATCCAGAGGTTTGCCCGCAGGTACGGGAAACCGCGGGGAAAGAGCATCGAAGAGATCGACCAGTTATACCTCAAGCTTATCGAGAGCGTGAAAAATTATGCTGGCTCAAACTGAACCCATTCATTTCCCTTATACCGTCTCACACAGGGATGTGAAACACCCAAGACTGGAATTCAGAACCGGGACATTACTTGTCGTACTTCCAAAAGGGCAGGACGAGGACCGGGTATTAAAAAAGCACCGGCAATGGATTGAACGCAAATACCGGTTTATTCACGATGCTATAGAGACATCAGCCACTATCACTCTCGAATCCAGAACGAAAGAAGAGTTCAGAACACAGGTTCAGGAATTAATCAGGAGTTACTCACAAGAACTTGGTTGTGCTCCGGATCGGTTGTTCATTAAAAAAATGTGTTCCAAATGGGCGAGTTGCAGTAAGAATGGAACCCTGACTCTGAACTCTCTGGGGCAGTACCTTCCCGATAATCTTGTTGAATATATTGTATTCCATGAGATGGTACACCTGATCAATCGGAATCATGATCAGCAGTTCTGGAAATGCATCAGAAATAAATTCAAAGAATCAGAAAATTTCGAAAAAAATCTTTGTATGTTCTGGTTTCAGGTTCAAAAGATAGAATAGCCCAAATCCTGTTTTTGCGATGTAGATTCCCAGAGTGACCGGGTAACCTAATGAGAAGGTATCTGAGATGGTGAACTTCCAGAATTGACAGCGGTAAAGCCGGGATCCAAAACAGCCCTCCAGTTCCCGTTAAAACCCCACCCATAGTTTACCCCACCCCTCCACAACCACCTTCTTAAACGGTTTATACACTACACCGCCTCCCGTATAGAACTTCGAGAAGAATTCCACGATATGCAGACGCATCGAGTGGATAGAGGGGCTGAACATGGCAAGCGCAATGTTTACACACACTCCTTTTTAGACCCCCCTTCCTGCGAACAACACACAATCCATTTATCCCTCTCTTGCCAAAGTATCATCAGATGGAATTCATCCCGCCGGTTTTCAGGTACAAACGCCTGCTTTACCTGATGGCCTTCATCGTAGTGGAACTAACCTTTTTTGATCGTATCAATCCGGCAGGGCTTCTTGGGCCGGATGTGAAAAAACTTACAGTAAGACGGGATATCGTCGGTCTTGCCCGCCTGCTGGAACATAAAGATCCCCAGATCCAGTACGAGGCGGCAGAAGCGTTGGGAAATATCGGGGATGAATCAGCAGTCGGCCCCCTTATCACCGCATTAAAACGCGATGAGTTCAGTGGTGTGCGGTGGAAAGCGGCAGAAGCGCTCTCGAAGATTGGGAATCCCGCAGTGGAGCTGCTCATTGCAACACTGCAGTACCCGGATGATGATGTCCGCTGGAAAGCCGCGATTGCATTAGGGGAGATTGGGAACCCGGATGCCATTGAACCCCTGATACAGCTGCTTTCAGATGATGACCGGTTTGTGAGAAGCCGGGCTGCTCATGCACTCAGCATGATTGGCAATACGGCAGCCCCCCCTCTCATCCAAGCTCTTAAAAAGGGTGATCCCGATGTCCGGTGGGGGGCCGCTCTTGCCTTGGGGAAAATAAAAAATCCAATTGCTGTTGAACCGCTGATCCTCGCACTTGCTGATGAGGAGGCAATGGTAAGGGCAGAAGCCGCATCTGCGCTTGCATCCATCGGCACTCCTGCACTCGGTCCCCTGCTGGGTTTTTTAAAGGGTGCTCATGGAGAGACTCGTATCGAAGTGATGACTGCGATCGGGGAACTTAAGAACGCAGATGCGATCGAGCCCTTAATCCAGCTCCTTGAGAATGCGGATGACAATGAGCGAAAGGCAATAGCCGATGCAATCGATGCCATCCTGATCCCGGCTGTCGAACCGCTGGTGCGCAGGATACGGGGTGGAAACACAAAAAAAGAATGTAAAGATAAGAATATGAGGTAATAATGGCGCAGCAAAATTCCCGAAACGATCCGTACGCGACCGATGAACAGAAGATCAATGAGATCATTACATCTCTGGGAAATCCGTCTATCGATATCCGGCACGAGGCAGTGCAGGCACTCGGGGAGCTCGGCGAACCTGCAATACCGGTTCTTATCAAGGCACTTGCGGATTCACCGGACAATGATCACCGCTGGTATGCGGCAGTCGCCCTCTCACGAATCGGAGGACCGGCGATTGAACCCATGATCGCTGCAATGCGGTTGAACAGGGAAAAGGATTTCCGGCGCTACGGTGCTGCTGCCCTTGGTGAGATAGGCAGTCCTGCGGTGGAACCTCTGATTACTGCTATGGGAAGCGATGATGCAGATCTGCGGGGCTATCTTTCCCGGGCGCTTTGCCGGATAGGAAAGCCGGCAGTGGAACCGCTCACCCGCCGGCTGGATGATGCCGATGAAATTATCAAATCCTGCGCTGCACTGACCCTCTGGCAGATGGGCGATACGGGTCTTCCTGCGATGGTAAAACATGTGCAGGACGATGAAGATAAGGCTTGACCTGTTCTGTGCACATTCAGCATAAGGATCGGGCCTCACTTTTTTTTAAAGTGAGATAAACCGAAGGGATAAATCCCCTCCCGAACCATCGTACCGGTATGTTGGTGCTCTCGCCCGCGATGGAGGCGTATGAAAAGTCCCTCATGGATGATCTTCATCATGCGATAGCGATAGCGAAGGAAGCCCGCTCCCGTGGCCTCGACCCTTCTCTCGATGTTGAGATCCCCATAGCCAGCGATCTTGCCGACCGGGTGGAGGCACTGCTCGGGATCAAGGGGGTGGCTGTGCGGATCCGTGAACTCGAATCCCGGATGTCGCGGGAGGAGATCGCGCTCCGTATCGGCGACGACTTTGTTGCCTGCAAGTTCGGGGAGACCTCCGTGGATGAGATCCTCGACCATTCCATCCGGACGGCGATGGCCCTGCTCACCGAGGGAGTCGTTGCAGCCCCCACCGAAGGGATCGCAAAGATCGAGCTCGGCAAGAACGACGATGGCAGCCAGTACCTGATGATCTTCTATGCAGGTCCGATCCGGAGTGCCGGCGGGACTGCGCAGGCACTCTCTGTGCTCGTTGGGGACTATGTTCGCCAGAAACTGGGTATCAACCGGTACATCCCCCGTCAGCAGGAAATTGAGCGGTATATCGAGGAGATCCGGCAGTACAACTCGATCATGAACCTCCAGTACCTGCCGAGCGAAGCAGAGATACGGCTCATCATCGGGAACTGCCCGGTCTGCATTGATGGCGAAGCAACCGAAAAAGAGGAGGTGTCCGGGCACCGGAATCTCGACCGGGTTGAGACGAACTCGGTACGGGGTGGCATGGCGCTCGTTATCGGAGAAGGTATTGCCGGTAAAGCCCGCAAGCTCAAGAGCCGGGTCGAGATGATGAAGATGGAGGGCTGGGACTGGCTCGACAAACTCATTGCCGGTGCCTCAAAGTCCGGTGACGAGGAAAAAACGGTCGGCATCAAACCGCTGGACAAGTATCTCCGCGATCTGATCGGAGGGAGACCGGTCTTTTCCTACCCGATGAGAAAAGGCGGCTTCCGGCTCCGGTACGGCCGCTCGCGCAACACCGGGTTTGCCGCAGCCGGTCTGCACCCTGCCACCCTGTATGTGCTGGGGGAATTCCTTGCCACCGGCACCCAGATGAAGACCGAGCGGCCGGGCAAGGCCTGTGGTGTGGTTCCGGTGGATTCGATCGAAGGCCCGACCGTGCGCCTGACCGATGGCGATGTGCTTCGCATCGATGACGAAGCCACGGCAAAACGCCTCCAGCCCGGCATTGAGCGGATCCTCGATGTGGGGGAGATTCTCATCTCGTACGGGGAATTTTTAGAGAACAACCACCCGCTGGTGCCCTCTGGTTATTGCAACGAGTGGTGGCTGCTCGACAGCGAGCCGGGTACAAAAACCCCCAAAGATGAGGGAGAAGCACTTGCATTTGCCCGGGCAGGTGGATATCTGCATCCCGCCTATACATGGTTCTGGGACGATATCACTATTGAACAGATCCGCCAACTCGCTGACGCGGTTTCGGGTAAGGGAAAGATTGTTGATGATCATCTTCAGATCCCTCTTGACCCGGTGACCAAGGATATCCTCGAAACCCTGCTCCTTCCCCATGTTGTGCGGGACGGGAGCGTGAAGATCCAGATCTACCGGGCATTCATTGCCTGCCTCGGGTTGGATGACACCTTAAAGAAACGCGAGGAGTGGAATGGTGCCCCGGATGTTTCCCAGCTGGCCCTCGTCCAGCACCTTTCCGGGTTCAGGATGCGTTCCCGATCGGGGACCCGGATCGGCGGACGCATGGGGAGACCGGGGAAATCCAAGCCCCGCAAGATGAATCCGCCCCCGCATGTCCTCTTCCCGCTCGGGGACACCGGTGGTGCCCGGAGGTCGTTTCAGTCTGCTTCTGCTCATATCGAGGAGACTGATCAGAACGATACCGAGATTGGCTTCCATAAAGAAAGCGGGATCATCGAGATCGAAGTGGGCCGCAGGCGCTGTTCCGAGTGCCAGGAGATCACATATCTCAACCGGTGCGATAAGTGCGGGGGGCATACCGTTGCAGTTTTCACCTGCACCAAGTGCGGCAGGGAAACCCAGCTGCCCCGGTGTCCCGGCTGTGACGCCCAGGCCACCTGCACCCAGCGGGTAAAACTTGATCTCAAAGGGGAATATGCCAAGGTGATGGCACGTCTTGGGATGAAAACCGATGCGGTTGCGCTCGTCAAGGGCGTCAAAGGCATGATCTCGAAGGAGAAGTCCGTCGAGGCGATGGAGAAGGGTATCTTACGGGCGATCCGGAACATCTGGGTCTTTAAGGACGGGACCACGCGGTTTGACATGATCGACCTGCCGCTCACCCACATCCGCCCCGATGAAGTGCGGGTGTCTGTAGAGAAACTTCGCTCGCTGGGATATACCACAGACACGCACGGGTACGATCTCCAGAGCGGTAAGCAGGTGGTTGAACTCCATGCACAGGATCTGTTGGTATCGGATTCCTGCGCCGAGTATATGGTGAACGTGGCAAAGTTCATGGACGATCTGCTGGTGAAATGCTACGGTCTGCCCCCGTTTTACAATGTGGAGAAAACCCAGGATCTCGTGGGGCATCTTGTGATTGGCCTTGCTCCGCACACGAGCGCCGGTGTGCTCGCCCGGATCGTCGGGTTCACCCGGGCAGATGTTGGCTATGCCCATCCGTTCTTCCATGCCGCCAAGCGGCGCAACTGCTTCTTTGGCGATACCATGATCGAGGTGTACGATGGCAGGTCATGGACCCGGCACCCGATACGGAAGTTCGTGCTTGAAAACTTTGACGTGAGCCGGCCGGGCATCGACCAGCTCGGCACTTATTACTCGGACCCGGCCCGCCCGTATTTTACCCGCACCATCGATACGAATGGCGTGATGCACATCCGGAAGGTCACTACGGTCTCTATCCACAGGTCACCGGTAACCCTGCTCCGGATCACAACTGCACTTGGAAAGGATATCTCAGTCACTCCCGATCATGCAATGCTTGTCTGGGACACCGCGTACCTCCGGAAGATAAGGGCGCTCGAACTCAAAGTCGGGGATGCGGTGCCGGTGCTGGAGTGCATGAACGTGATCTCGGACCGTATCCGCACCATTAATGTGGTACCAGCGCCCGAAGAGCGGGTCTACTGCCTGACGGTTGCTGACGATCATACTCTCGTGGCAAACGGGATCTTCACTGGCCAGTGTGATGGGGATGAAGACTGCATCATGCTCCTGCTGGATGGCCTGATCAACTTCTCGCGCTCGTTCCTGCCCCAGAACCGGGGCGGATCCATGGATGCCCCGCTCGTGCTGACGAGCAGGATCGATCCAGCCCAGATCGACAAGGAAGCCTTAAACGTCGATGTTTGTGAAAACTATCCCCTCGAACTCTACACTGGTGCCCTCAACTATATTGAGCCCAAGACGATTGTCAAACTCATCGACCGGGTCGAGAACCGGATCGGTACCCCTGCCCAGCTCGAAGGGTTCCAGTTCACCCACGACACCTCGGATATCTCGGCAGGCCCGATCGAATCGATGTACACCCAGCTAAAGACGATGACCGACAAGCTCGAAGCCGAACTGGTACTTGCTGAGAAGATCCGGGCCGTTGACGTGGACGATGTGGCAGAGCGTGTGCTCAACACCCATTTTATCCGGGACTTAATGGGCAACCTGTCGGCATTCTCAAAGCAGAAGTTCCGGTGCACGAAGTGCAACACGAGCTACCGCAGGATACCGCTTGCCGGCAAGTGCACGAAGTTCAAGGGTAAGCACCCGTGCAATGGCAATATCATTCCCACGGTGCATGAAGGGTCGGTGAAGAAGTATCTCGAGATGTCCCGCGAGATCTGCCGGAAGTACAAGGTCTCGGAATATACCAAGCAGCGGGTCGAGGTGATTGACCTTGCGATCCAGTCCACGTTCGGTGAGGAAAAAGAGCAGCAGCTGGGTTTAGCGGATTTCATGTGATCAGTTGAGCTTATGTATCCCTCTCACCAACATTATCCCACATAGGGCGGGGATAGCCAAGCCTGGCCAACGGCGATAGACTCAAGATTTGTTGACCAAGTATGGCAAAAGAGCACGTTTATCCAACTCAAAGCATTTTACGATCCTAAAACAAATATTATTCTGAGCGAGGGTAACTAAGCCTGGTCAACAGTGACGGACTCAAGATCCGTTCCCGAAGGGGTTCGCGGGTTCAAATCCCTCCCCTCGCATTCTATTTTGTATGCTGAATTAAAAAGAGAGATTTACAATTTCAGCATGCCTTTTTCTTTTAGATAATATCCAGGACCGGATACACTAAAAGAAGCGGTCAATATCTCCTCAAGCGACTTTTGTATTGGTTTGCCAGTATCCAACGCTTTTGCAAGATCCCAGAGTCCGTCTTCGATCTTCTTGAACGTTGCTTCATCCAGTGGGACGGTAGTCTCACCCGATTTAATCCGTTTGAATCGATCAAAAAGGGTTTGATAGCTTGCATTCAGGATGAGATCTGCGAGTAAAACCTCGCTTGAGAATGCATACCGATATGATCGACTTGTAATCCCATAACCCGCAGAAAAATAATAAATTTTTTTCTCTGGATTTTTTTCTTTCTCCATTAGTCCTGCGATATTTCGCAGTTCCGTGACCAGCTCTTTTTTGAAGAAATCTTCATGCGTTGCCATAACTATACCACACAATCATTTAATTTTACGGGATCTCCGGAGTTCCATAAGTTCGATAAGCACTGGGAGCTTGCAGTTCCATCCAAGATTATTCCATCTAGCGGAGTCATCGGATGACTTCTCTGTATTTTCCATCCCATTTCGCTTACAGGTTCGGGCCCTATTGATGATGTGGGCCGTGGCCTGTGGATTTCGAGATAATCATGAATCTCATATAACGTTTCATCTCCCAAGATGGATTCAATGGCCACGATGTTTAATCGTTTTGCGACCTCAACCCAGGGCGAATTCACATTCAGGGAATAAAATGTGACTGAACCTACCCGACGTGGTTTCAGGATTTTGTTTTTTACGAATTTTTTGATAATTCTCGTTGCGGTAACCCTTGAAACGCCAACCTCTTCTGACAATTCTGTTACGTTGAATTCGATGTCCTGCAAAGGTAATAGAAACTCCAGTAATCTCATTTCACTGGTGTTCCCAAACACTCCCTCAAATGGTTTCTGCATATGACTCACCACATACACTGTGAATTAAACAGGGTATGTCACTCCCTGTCTCCACCTTGTTGTTATTATTATTATTATTATTAAAAGTATGTAAAGTAAATTGAACACGCGTGTAAAGATTATTCAATATGTCGGATCTTACCCAACGAAGTGTTAAATCCGTGCGAAAATAATGCCAGCGTGGCTTGGTTCTTATTAGAAATGAAAAATTTGATATCTTTCTTTCTTATTTGAGTAATATAGCCCCGGTTCAATAGGGTTTTAATCGCATCATCGAAATCTTTAGTAAATCGTTTTTTTGCATATATTTTTTTTATGAATTCGTAGTTTTTCCCCCGATTCGATGCCAGAGATCGACCTTGGTATAACATATCCAAGATGAAGAGTTCTTCTTCAGATAACTGGCAGCACACAATGACAATATATTATTTTACTTTAATTATAGCGTTTTGGGTTTTGTGAATTAACACCCGTAACTGATAGGAACAGACACTCCTAGACGCTGCGCCATGTTATTGTACTAGGTTCAGGGCCCGGTTTCGCAGGAGTTCTTGGGTTTGAATCCCATCCCCAGTATTTCTATAAAATTTTTAAATTTCCCCCACCTTTTGCCCGCGCTCAAATTTTCCCCAAAAATCCGGGCCCCCACCTGCCCCGGTTTTAAAATTGTCTGACACAATTCCCGATTAATCTAACCAACTGCTTCAGGCAAATATTTAAACGATGAAATACTTGGTTGATTAACAACAATGAACCTGAAATCCTGCATGGTAACGGAGAGGAGGGTGCGGCAGTACGCTGTATCGCATACGCTTGCGGTGAAAATGACCGTCATCCTCAATTTTTTCATCACGTTACTGTGCTTACTGACGGGCATGGTCG
>JAUSBW010000076.1 GCA_030651815.1 Methanoregula sp. | reverse complement strand
TCTTTGGAGGGAGACTTCACTTGCATTTCACTTACTGCAGAGTGCGATAAATCCTTTTTTGTCTCTGATAGACTGCATTTCTCGCTGGAATATCATTGCAAAAGGACTTGCAGAGGGCAATCGAAAACGGCCCCGTCAATTATTCAGAGCATACTCATATCCACAAGGGGGTGTACTTGCCAGTTAAGTTAGCGCATATGGACAGATCACCGGCTGCTCATCCGCACAGGAAAAACACCCGCTGGTGCAGACACGAACGGGTATAACGGATGAGACACGGGAAAAAACAAAAATATATTCAGACCGAAAGAGATCCGGATGTATTCCGGAACCTTCATTCCCCGCCCGCAACAAATCATACTCCGGACATCCATGAAAACGGGGCTGCTGTATGAAACAGGCGAATCATCAAAAAGATCCAGAATCCAGAATTGCTGTACGAAAAGAACTCATTCTGAAGCTAGTTCGTGAAATCATTGGTGGCGGGGATACCTGTGACCATTTACCACTATTTGATGACATTCCGCTCCCGGTACAGAAGAATTACGAGAGTGTCTTGAAACACTGTTTAAAATTTTGTGATAGTCGTCCGGATCTGCCCATACGGGAGGGCCTTCTTCAGTTGCTGAACCTGTTCTCGAGAATGGATACCGATCCACCCCCATTTTCATGGGGTCATCTTGAAATCTGGGCTGGAGGCATAATTTATGCAAGCTGCCAGATCATTGGGATCACCCGGAAGACGAGCGGATTGTACGTAACTACTGATGAGGTTGCAGCATTCTGTCACACCGGCAAATACTCTATACGCAATAAGGCGCTGGATATCAGGCACGAAGTCACGTTCCTGAAACAACAGTCAGAAAAGGGTAACCAGAGTGGAGATTTCAAAGATTTTTTCAGTCCCGACTGGGCAGAACGCTTCAGCAGCTGGGCCAGCAATGATGATCCGAACCTGCATCCGGAAAAAGAGGGACTTACAGTGACCCCACTACCGTCTCTAGGAACCTGTTTCATCTGCAATGAAAAGATCAAAGGAGCACTCTTCGAAGAACACCTGGAGTCCTGCCTCCAGAAAACGGGATGGCCACAATCCGGTGAACCGGGGCTGCTCATACGGGTCATGGGTACCAACAACCGCCGCTACTGGCTCATGGTGCTTGCCGGGCCGGAAACAACCCTTTCAGATCTTGACCGTCTGATCCGGGGTGTCTGGGTCGAGTGCTGCGGACACCTCTCGGCATTTTCCATCGGGAACACGAGTTTCAATAGTGACGGGGAGGGGGAGGGAATGAACGTGTACATCAGGGATGTTCTGGTGGCCGGGGATACCTGCAGTTACAGGTATGATTTTGGCTCATCCACCCGGTTGAGTGTGATCGCACTGCGCCCGGTAAAAATGTTTCCCCTGATTGATGGCCTTGTCCTTCTCGGCCAGAACTGCAGAGTTCATCGCAAGTGTTCCGCCTGCGGTACTGAAGCAACGATGTGCTGTCAGGAACCGTGGGACGAAGAAGAGTTGGACGAAAAACAATGCAATAAAAAACCGCTGTACTTCTGCGATGCCTGTGCCGAAACGTCCTCCTATGACAGTGAATGGATGGAGCGTATTGGCAATTCCCCCAGAAACGGGGTATGTGGCTGCAACCGTTCTGATGAGAATGGAGTGTACTGGCACCCGGATAAGTTAACCGAACGGAATAAAGCGGGAAAAAAACACAAGCGTCCGGAAGTACGGCGATACAGACGGGCTGATCTCTATGCCAACAGGTACCCCCGCCCTATAAGGTAGTATTATACTGGCGATGCAACCCCCGGGGTTTAACCCGTAAAAACAGGAATAATCGGGTAAGCAGGTGATGTCACACCCTGCCAGTCTCTTTTTTATTTGGCGTGTGTGTTCACCGCTTTACAATCGGACGCTCGTCCAGGATCACCAGCATATCAAGGAACAGCTTCTTGCGCGAATGATTCTTCTTAAGCTCGCTGAGATAGAGTTCCCATTCGGGCAGCCTGTCCTGACGTTTCAGGGTTTCTTTGGTCTTCCTGATCTGCACCATGGCCGATTCATAGGATCTCGGGCGCGCTTCCTTAAGATATACTTCAGCAATATGTTTCCTCATGGCAACTGCCCGGTCCGGGAAGTTTTCTGCGATCGTATCTGCAATACCTTCCACAAGAACCGTGGGGAGGAAACGGGCCGGTTTTCCGGTCAAATACATGTCATACCAGACAAGAACTTCATAGTGATCTTTTTCTTCGATTGCAATCGCAATGAGAAGTTCAAAGGCCGGCGCCGGGATCTTTCGTTCAGGTTTCAGGCTGATAACTCCCGACCGTGGTAAAATTATAAGAATCATTTCACCATCCACGGATTGCGAAACGCAGGATACGGGTTTTTTATCCAGTGCAAGGAAATCTAAGATCTCTTCACTCACCTCCCACCAGACACCTGCCCGTTCGGATGCGGTTTTCAGTTTCCGGTACCCCTCAATCGAGGGTGAGGAGAGGAACTCTGCTGCCCGCATCCCGGCGATATGCAACCAGTCTTCTTCCTGTTCCCACAGCTCACAGAGCAGGATGCGGAGTTCAATTTCCTTTCTGTAATCCCCGTGCACCAGCCGGATCTCCCGTTCGATCCATTTTCGTGCTTCATCCCCTCTTTTCATGCGGATAAGATAGCGGACAAGTGAAGGGGAATAACCGGGTTTTCCGGCAGTAACTATACAGAAGTGTATGGCGTCATCAGAACGGTTCGCCGCATTGAAAGCAAAGAGCAGTTTCCTGATGAAATTCTCGCGTGGGGAAAACAGGGAATTATCTTTCCAGTCCCCCTCATTCTGATCAGCCTCCATCCGTGAGATGAGCAGATCCACAAACCGGCTCCAGTCATTCTCAGTAAATGGGCCGTTCCAGAAGGGATGATTCCGCGGGCAGAGACCATAATCATCGTTGAACTCGAGATCAGATACATACATCATCCGCTCGTGAACGGGAAGCGTGGATCTGTCGAGCGCCAGAAAGACCGTGTTTATACATTCTGAAACCTCCCCGGCAAAGTCTTCACTTTCCTCATCGTCATCTTCGTCATATCCGTCATATCTGTCATCTCCGTTCTCATCCATCTTATCGATCTCTGCTGTGGCAAACCGGAAAAGATCCTGTCCGCACCTGAGCACTGCATCTGCAAATCCAGAAGATAGCAGCACTTCCATCCGGTCATTCATGGTGGAATAATCCGTAACTGCTGATCGCCGGTTCCAAGGCACCTTCCCTTCGTCCTGAGCCAAAGCGGCAATATCCGCACGCAGGCTTTCCAGTATCGCTTCTGGATCGGCAGACGCCAGAGTGTTTCTTGAAAGAATGTCCTGTCCGATCTCTGGAGATTCCCTGCATATTTTATCCAGAAGCTCAACCAGATCCGTTTTTGTCAGCCCGTCAAAATAGTCATGTAATACTTCTTCTGCGGAAATATCTCCCCGGTTCTTTCCGGGTCCGGATATCCCAAAAAGGGTCTTTTGTTCAGGAACTTTGGCAAAGGGCAGGTCCGTTTTACTTCCCGGCATG
Source organism: Methanoregula sp. (assembly GCA_030651815.1). Lineage (GTDB taxonomy): Archaea > Halobacteriota > Methanomicrobia > Methanomicrobiales > Methanospirillaceae > Methanoregula. Next base: position 2,341 of record JAUSBW010000076.1, on the reverse strand, counting down.
GAACATGCGAAGATCAAAATCCTCGGGTCATTGTCGGCAAGAGTCCTGACCGGCACATTATTCTTCAATGATTCGAGATATTCGAGCACAACGGCAACGGCATGTTTGCAGGAAGTTCCAACCGGGCAGGTGCACCAGGACTTAAAGGTCACCCCGCTTGCGGCGACTGCCGTTGCATAGCGTTCAGTTCCTGTCACCCATGCAACCAGTTCGCCTGATGAAGCGTGGGCGAGATTCTCAACCCGGTGTTCGCGCTGGTACTGCCTGCCACGGACAAGCGTCTTTGCACCAACCCATGCATCAAGATCGCTCCACGTGAAGTTCCATAAGGGATCGGGGTCACCGTTTTTTTCTGCCATAAAAAAAATCGTTCCTGTACGATATTCAGGAACCCGGCCACGGAAAAATCCTTTGAAATTAATACGGGTTTATCCGGGCCCCATGGGGGGGTATAGATGACATACGAAGAGGAATTTTTTAAAGATGGCCTTATAAACCCGCATGAAAGAATGTATAATCCCCAGAAGCCTACCTTTTTGATATGGTGCTTGAAGAGTTTCTGGATTTTTATCGTGAAGATGATGCAGACACCTTTGTCAGGTTTTTAAAATCAAGAGGCTGCCCTGCGACAAAAATGAGCAGGGACACTTATACAGAGACTTTCAGGATACAGGGCGAGATCGTAGATATGATCGCGATGTTTGAAGAAGTCGCGCTGGAGAAAGAATTCGTATCCATGTGTCATCGGTTAAGCCCACCACTCCGACCTAAATCTCTTGCGGTTGACATGTGGATCGAGAGCCTGACTTGAGGAAACAGCCAACATAAGCTCGAAAGTTCGGGTTATACCATTAAATTTGAGAATTTCTGTCAGAAGATCTGAAGCATTCTCGGCAAAAACAATACTCCATCGTAATTGAGTAAATCTGATGATTGGTTTATCAGGTTTTAACTCTCTCAAGAAACAATGGAGTCTTCTGCTGACAAGGAGTGTTAATATACCCGTCCAAATAAGAGCCTCAATAATTTGTTCATTTTTTGTTTTAATCACGTCAAAGGCATATTTATTTTTCAACTCCTTGAAGAGGAGTTCAATATCCCACCGTGCCCCATATAATCGTGCGATGTCTTCTGGTCCGAGTATATCTGCCTGAATATTCGTCAAATAGATATGATATTTTTCACTCTCATCATTATACACCCCAACCAGACGAAACGATTGGGTATCCTGTCTTTGCTGTCCCTTGTAAATCCGGCGTTTGAATGTAACTTCAACAATCGCATCGAGAATTCCATTCTTGGGTAAAATCGGGATAATCTCACTCAGTTTCTTTCCGACGATTTTGTCTTGGAGATCTTTAGAGAGTCCTCCAGTAACTGAAATAATTGTTGGGTCAGCGACCTTTTTCCAACGACTGACAAAATATCCCCCGTACTCAACAATTCTTGTGAAAGTGTGATGTTTATAAAATCCCAGATCGATAAGGAGTATCCGATCCTTGACCCACGATCCAATTTTCAGAGTTTTGATCTCAGATACACGCTCTCCAAAAAGGGCAACAGATTTTGGTCCATTTGCCACAGCACTCACCAAAACACTCACTTTTATCCCAGCAGCCACGATTCTTGATCGAGCTGCGGGAAACTTGTCAGCAAGAAATTTGTGAAGTCTGATAATCGTACTGTCTTGAATCAGGATATCCTCAAAATTTTGAAGTTTCTTGCCAAGTTTAACCTGTGAGTTTTTCGCAAGTTCCCGAATTCCATGGATAACACATTGATGGAGGAATTCTACCAATTCAGGAGTGAACCGATCATACCAACTGCTGTCACAGATCGATCGTCCGGACCTGTTTTCATATAAGCGTTTCAGACTGGCAAGGCTTCTTTGTAATCTCACTCCAAATCCAAGAACCAGGGTCCAAAACATAATTGTTGGATTGATTATCCGCTCTCGTTTAATCAGACCGGTTTCATCAGCGATTTTTTGTAACCATTCATGAGAAAACATGGAGTTGAGATCTTCCAAGATTTTCTGTGTCACGTTTTCATTCATAATTCCATCCGGATGATGCGTACTTTCTTCCCGACCCAATCCCGTGGAACCATTACTCTCCCGGATGATGATGATTGACTCGCTACTTTCTCTAAAACTTCGTATCCCTGCATGTAGATATCAAAAGGTTCTTGCGCCAGATCTTTTGTAGTCATAACAATACAATTATGCATTATTAATGCATAACAATTTAAAATTATCTATGCCATTTATAGAAATGAACCGCAAAAATCATGTTTTTTTCGTTATGAAAAAATAGAGTTAATCCTTAACCGATGACACATG
>JAUSBW010000162.1 GCA_030651815.1 Methanoregula sp. | reverse complement strand
GGAGAAGGGTGTTTCAGTGCTGGCAACCGATCTCGATGCTTTCGGTGTAGGCACGATGATCAACCTCTCCCTCCCGGCCCGGATGGTGATGGAAACCGACATCCCCCGCCTCTCTCTCGATGATTCACTGGTACACGCAAAACAGATCGTGTACTCGTCCAAGTTCCGTTCCGCGTGCGTGGTGGAAAAAGACGGGACGCTACGGGGTATAGTTACAAGAACAACTCTCCTTGACGATGTGCACAAACCGGTCATTCTCCTTGACCACAACGAATTTGCACAGGCAGTACAGGGAATCGAAACCGCAGAAATTATCGAGATCATCGATCACCACCGGCTCGGGGCTATATCAACGTTAAAACCGGTCAAGTTCCTCAATGACCCGGTCGGTTCCACCTCAACGATCATCACAAAAAAATATGCTGAAAGTGGCATCACGCCCACACCGGCAATTGCCGGGATCCTCCTTGCCGGTATCCTTTCTGACACCCTGATCCTGAAAATGTCTACAACCACTCCTGAAGATCATAAGATGGTGACATATCTCGCAGCGATCACAGGTCTTGACCCGGTGTCTTTCGGAACAAAACTGCTGGAGCATGGGATGAATCTTGAGGGGGCAACCATGGAAGATCTCCTTGTGCGGGACACGAAACGGTACGAGCTCTTCGGAAAAAAGGTGATTATTTCACAAGTCATGGTGCCCTCGTTTGTATACCCGCAGGCACATGCAGACGAAATCCAGCAGGAGCTCGCACGGTTGCGCGTGCAGCAGGGTACTGACATCTACCTTGGATTGTTTACCAGTGTTATGGAGAACAGAAGTGAGCTCTTCGCATCTGCTGACAGTAATCTCCTGACAAAGATGGGATTAAAAAACCAACCTGTTCCACTGGCGAATATGATGTCCCGGAAAAAGGATCTCATACCGTGGTTTGGAGAGAAACTGCGTTCAATCTGAGTATAACGCTAAATTTTTTTAATAGTCATAAGGCGATTCTGATCTGATACAGAAATGGGTAAATGTGTCACCCAATTCAATATTTTAAAAGATTCCTGTTTTTTTGTTCTGGCACAAGGCAAATGTTCAGAGAATGGAAAAGGATGTATCGGGAACGCTGTAAATTACTTATTCTCTCTCACCAGAGTGTATGGATAAAAAGGTGTACACATGCCAGTTGTAATTATCAAGATGCGAAAAGGATTTTCCACGGAACAGAAACGCACAGTTGTAAAAGAGTTCACAAATACACTGGTAAAAACACTCGGTGTGGATCCCAGCGTGGTTACGATCCTGATCAACGAACACGAACTGGAAAACATAGGAAACGCCGGAAAACTCCGCTGTGATCCATAGCGTTTAAGAAATATTATCCCTTTTTTAATTCATCATTAAAATGCAGTCTGCCCACTCTCACCAGCACCTCCACCCAAGGCTGCTGCAGGGCTTCCAACCCTGCCCGGTCATGCAATCTTCCTCTGTTACAAAAATAAATCAGCGATCCCTGCCAGCCTTGCGTTCACTATACGGGATCCCGGCACTTTTCCCCAATGAGAGTTTCTCCCGTTCCCTGCGTGCACTCTCGAAACGTTCCTCAAGCGGGATCTCAACACTTTTCCCCATTGAGAGTTTCTCCTTTTCACTATGTGCACTCTCGAAACGTTCCTCAAGCGGGATCTCGACACTTTTCCCCATTGAGAGTTTCTCCCGTTCACTACGTGCACTCTCGAAACGTTCCTGAATGGGGATCCCGGCACTTTTTCCCGCAGAAAACCGTCGGTCATCAGTTTGATCAGGATGCCTGCGTTCCTCAAAGGAGATCTCGCTGCTCCGCCGGGATGGTGACACAAGCCCCCGCGGGATATCCTGCACAGGTGCACTTTCATCAGGTATGAAATC
>JAUSBW010000074.1 GCA_030651815.1 Methanoregula sp. | reverse complement strand
CCCCCCCCGACATCAATACCATGGGGACTGATGATTAATTAGTAAGAATTTTAGAGCGAGGCGAAGTAGTAGACACAATTCGTTTCGACTGATACCGCAAAGTATGAAACAAATTTTCAACTCGTTCCTGGACATCATATGAACAGAAGAGTTCATCACGAATGATATTGAAGAAAAATGCCAGATTTTCAACTAATACCGTCGACCACATCTTCGGAGAGAATTTCTCTCTTTCAGACTCTAACTCTTCAGCCAGAACCATATTTTTGTACAACTGATGGCTTATCGTCAATCGGATTAAAGAAGAATAAACATTGACCATGACGACAGGATCCCGAGAAGAAAGGAGTTTACCAAGTTCGAAATCACTTTTCAACTCCTTGAATAACATCTCAATCTCCCATCGGAACCTGTACAGCAGATAGATCTCATCAGCGGAAAATGACTGAACCGGCAGATTGGTCATGTACGTATGCCACATACCCTTCTCTTCGTTCCAGAAACAAACCACACGAATTATTTTTGAATCAAGTCGCTGTCTTTTTCCATACTTTCTGCGCTTAAACCCGATCTGAACAAAGAGATCGATTATCCCCTGTTGAGGGATAGAATCCAGGTATTCCCAAAGAGTGATGGAACCTGATACCAGAGGATTATCAGCACTCAAAGAAGAAATGACAGAAATCACAATAGGTTTAGCGGTTTTTTTAACACGAACTACAAACGAACCGCCGTACTCAACGATCTTGTTCAGATTCCGGTGAGAGTAGTATCCCAGATCCATGAGAATAAGAGAACCTTTTATCCAAGGACCGATTTTGAACGCCTTGATATCATGGACTCTTTCTGAAACAATGGTTATCTTCTCCGGACCATGAGAAACTGCATTAAAAAGGAGGGATATTTTCATACCCCCCGCTGCAATTCGAGACCGGGTTGAGGGGTAAAGGGCAGCGAGTTTCGCATGCAAGCGAATAATCGTGCTGTCTAAAATATAAATCGTCTGGAATGCTTTATAATGGTCGCGTAACTCTACAGAACAGGTTGAAGTCATATGATCAATACAAGCCAAAAATACTTGAGATAGAAACGTAACCATTTTTTCATCCATCCGTTTCGACAGACTTTGTTGACGGATCTTGTCGTCCTCATCTCGGCTATTATCCATATCTTTGTACTTCCTGTGGATCTCACTGACCATCGGATGTTGGTGGGCACTCACGCCAAATACCAAAGTATACAAAAGGAGTGCTGGATGCAGTTTTCTCAATCTCTCAACAAATCTACATTCCCGAGCAAGTTCGAGAATTTTTTCCGGCGGGGGTAATTCACCCCTCAAAACCTGCGGGGTTTTGGTTAAATGCCTTGTTTGTTTGGGCATACTCGTTTTTTGCGAGCGAAGCGAGCGCGCAAACTATATATACCTTTTTATAATGGATTGTGATTTATTACAGAGCAGTAATCCCGCACGGGGTAAAAATGTGATTCAATTCCTTAAGCTGAGGGCTATGCAATCTCATACTACCATGTCCGGAAAGAGTGGCCTGCGGTTGAAATACTTATGAGCGATTTGTCCCGGTTCTGCTGGAGAAGTGCCTGCCTGACAACGAACGGTACGATACTCGGGTAGGAGATCCACTCCCTGCCGGACATAATTTCGGAAATCCGGTGATGGCATATTATCTACTTTTTTTAACCGCTGATTATTGACGAAATATGCAATCAGATCAAAAAGTGTGGTAATTTAAAATCTTAATCTCGGGTCTTATGAGGCTGTTGCACAGTTCGAAAAAAAGGAGGGTTATTTATATACTCGACAGGAAAATCTCTTCAATTTGCGACTTGTTTGGACATTTTTTGCATTTGTGCAACGACCACTTATAGGGAAAATTACTATAAAACCGGGCATAGCCATTTTTTCGCGAGAGAAAACAAATCATCCAGTCCCCCACTCTCTTAATAGAGCTGCTTCAAGACCGAACTCAATGGATTTCTCGTACATCTTCCGGTCATCGGTGATCAATAGAGCGCCAGTTATATCTGCGCACGCCATAAAAATAACATCGAATCCACTAGCTTTGGTCTTTATTCCGATCTCGATAGACCGTTCAAGAAGGTCAGTCGTATCATATAGTTTTGCATGACTGCTGACAAAAGAAGTTGCAAGGGATGCACTTTTCGGATTATTTGTCAGCCGGGATACAACGCATGCGGTTTCGATGAGAGCAAGAAGTGGGATATGATTCTCGTAATCCCCCAGTTCGATTCGGCGTAAAACTTCCAATGCAGTCTTATGAAGACGAAGAGATTCATCGAGAAGTGTATCATCTCGTTTTCTTCTTGGCGGGACAAGTCCTTTAATAAGAACGGTTGTGTGTTGTTACCCTACGTCCCATATTCACGATTCCTGAGAGTTCTGATAAGGGCAGTAGAGTCTTCGGTATCTGACATGTGTGAAGAAATCCTGGTAATTACTTCTTCAAGCGTTGTCGGGCGGGTGATCTTTGCCAGGGTAATGGAAAGCAGAACGTCCGCAGAATCCCGATATATTTTTTTTATAGTGGTTTCATCAGCTATGCTGGTCATGCTCTTAGGTATTGAGTGGTTATTCTGCAATATAAAGTGTCTCAAAAGGGAAACATCAGGGTACGATCTGTGTTGTCGCGGTGGACAATGTGCCAGACATAGTCGGATCCTGTGCGGATTGGGGCGGAGGTGGTGCGGTGTATGAAAAAAGAAAACTATCAGTAATGGTTATGTCCATTCGGGCGCGGTGTCAGCGTTCCGGCAAACTGCAGGAAAGCATCCATGCACTGCCGCTTGTCCTTTGCAGAAATCTTTCGGACCTCCGATAGGCCAAACTGGCCACTGAACGCATCCGGGTTTGCCCCTTCACCGTCACACTTGTTCAGGAACACAACAAAGGGCACCTTTGCACTATGCAGGGAATCCGAGAGGTGGCAGGTGAACTCATCCAGCTGGCTTGTTACATCCACGAGCAGTATCGCCCCGTCCATGCCTTTTGCTATGATCTCCCGGGCAAACTTAAAACCGCTCCTGACCGGGGGTTCCGTAGATATGGATGTGGCATCCGTTATTCTGGATGCGCCCGAAATCGAGCGCAACCGTTGTTGTACCTCCGGCACAGTTCGTCTCGACATGTTTCGATTCCGGGTCAAGGGTCTTGATCAGGGTTGACTTCCCCGCCCCGAATGCCCCAAAAATTACGATTTTTCAGTTTACTTTCATCTGCCATTGTCATACAAATTGGGCGGACAGCATGTTTACCATTTCGGTAGAGAAGAGAGAAATTCACGTCTGAAAAAATATTGAAAATGGGGGACTGTGGGTAAAAAATTATGCCGACAGGTAATCTGCCGGGGTCGGGAGCTGCTCTTTTAAGCCTTTGCGCTTGCGGATCGCAACCACAACTTCCTTGAGCATGCTGTTGGGCACGAGTTCGAATCCTGCAAACTCCGTGTTCCACATGGCACGGCCTTCGGTTGCAGAGCGGATATCGCCTGCAAACCCGAAGAGCTCGGCAACCGGTGCCTTGCCAATGACGGTGATCGTGTCACCCTCGCTCTGCATATCAAAGACCTGACCGCGCCGTCCCTGGATCTGGGAGGTTGCAGCCCCCATCTGGTCCATCGGGACCGTGATCTGGATCTTCTGGACGGGTTCGAGAAGTGAGTCACCGGCAATCAGCATACCTGCCTTGATCGCACTGCGCACGGCCGGGATGACCTGTGCAGGGCCACGGTGAATTGCATCCTCATGCAGCTTGACATCGACAAGCGTCATCTTGAGATTCTGGACCGGTTCATCTGCAAGGGGACCACCGGCAAGTGCCTCGTGGACCCCTTCGATGATCAGTTCCATAGTCTCATTGAGATACTGGACACCTTTGGTCCTGTCGATGAGCATGTTGGTGGCCTTGATATCCTTGATGCTCTTCGCATCGTCCTTTGACATACCCGCCTTCATGAGAATGTCACGGCGCTCGAGCATCGGCTGGTTCATCGAGACCTCGCCTTTCTTGATCAGATCAACAATCTCATCGGGCAGCACTTCAAGATCGAAATAGAACCGGTTATGGCGGTTCGGGGACTTGCCCTCAACGGATTCTATCTTCTGGGTTACGGTCTCACGGTAAACCACGATTGGCTCGGAGGTGAGGATCTCGACGCCCTTGTCGCGCTTGATACGCCCGGTAACGATCTCGAGGTGCAGCTCACCCATGCCGGAGATCAGGTGCTCACCGGTCTCTTCGTTGATTGCGATACCGAGGGTCGGGTCTTCCTTTGCAACCTGTCGCAACACTTCAACGAGCTTGGGCAGATCCTTCATATTCTTCGCCTCTACAGCTACGGTCATGACCGGTTCGCTGTAGTGCTTGAGCGACTCAAAGGGTGCCATCTCCATGAGCGAGGTAACCGTTGAGCCGACCATCGCATCCCTGAGGCCGGTAACTGCGGCGATGTTCCCGCCGACAATCTCTTCAACCTCGACGCGCTTCGGGCCCATGAAGATACCGACCTGCTGGAGCCGGTTCTCCTTCATTGCCGAGCCTATAACATAGAGACTGTCACCGCGCCGGATGCGTCCCGAGAAGAGACGGCCGGTTGCGACTTCGCCAGCATGGGGATCGAACGAGATATCGGTGACCATCAGGGTAACAGGACCGTCCGGATCGCAGGTGATCATGGCCTTGCCTTCCTTTGTCTCCTTATCCCCGTGCCAGATGACCGGGATACGGCGCTTCTGGGCGTCAAGAGGGTTGGGGAGCTGATTTACGACGATATCTAGAAGAACGTCAGAGAGGGGACTGTTCTTTGCCAGGTACTTCATGTCACCTGCACGGCACTTGTCGAACACATCCTTGAACGAGATGCCGCTCTTCTTCATGAAGGGTGCGGAGACTGCCCAGTTGTAGAGTGCAGAGCCAAATGCAACGGTGCCTTTTGCAGCATCGAGTTTCCAGCCATTGTTGTAGGCTTCCTCATTCATACCCTTGATCAGCTTGTTGACTTTGTCGATCACTTTGCCGAGACGAATCTGCATCTCCATCTCGTCGACTTTCAGCTCGTTTACAAGACGGTCAACTTTGTTGATGAAGAGGATGGGGCGGACCTGTTCTTTTAATGCCTGCCGGAGCACGGTCTCGGTCTGGGGCATGGTGCCTTCAACAGCATCGACGAGCACTACTGCACCGTCAACCGCACGCATTGCGCGGGTAACGTCGCCACCGAAGTCCACGTGACCTGGGGTATCGATCATGTTGATTAAATATTCCTGACCTTCATATTCGTGCACCATCGAGACGTTTGAAGCGTCAATGGTGATGCCACGGGCCTGCTCCTCTGCATCTGAGTCCATGAAGAGCTGCTTTCCAGCAAGGTCTTCAGAGATGATACCTGCACCTGCAAGCAGGTTGTCAGAAAGGGTCGTCTTGCCGTGATCGATGTGTGCTACAATACCGATGTTCCGAATGTGCTTCGGATCCTTCATGAGCTCTACTGCGCGCTCAATCGATTTTTTGCCGCGGGACATGAAATGACCTCAAAAAAAGATATTTAACGGGCGGATTTTGCAATGCGCTCGCGTTCTTCCTTTTTCCCTACCGAGTAACACTTCATGTCGCCTTTTGAGGCAGCGATGAGTTCATCGGCGAGAACCGCACTTGCGCTCTTCTTGCTCATGCTTGAGCCTTTAAGCGTTGCTTCTGCAAGGAAACCAATAGCAGTGTCAACCCTGCGCAGCGGTGCTGTGTCAACAGATTTCGGGACATTGATACCACCGTATTTCAGGCGGACAGTCTCTTCTCGGGGACCAGAGTTTCCGATTGCTTCGACCAGCACTTCCACCGGGTTGCGCTTGGTCTTTTTGTTGATGATCTCGAATGCATCCCGCACGATCCGGATGGCCAGCTGCTTCTTTCCGGTGTTCTTCTCGGTCTGCATCAGGCGGTTGATCAACCGCTCGACTATCATCATGTTGCTCTTATTGAACTCCTGCTTGGAAAATTTGCCACAGGAGTGGGGGATGATCATGGAGGTGAGAGTCACATATCGTATAAGGCTGGGATCGGTAACCTTGACTTCGCCAACGTCCCACTTGTTGAACAGCAGTTTCTGGCCTGCTGTCTTTCCTTCGGTTTCTGTCATCTCAATCACCTGCGCGGTTTCTCTTTCCTGCCAATGACCATTTCATGGAGGCAGACATTATTCACTTTGGTAACCACGTACCGGACGCCGGGGATATCTCCCATGGAACGCCCGAGACGACCGCCAATGCCTTCGATCTCAACTTCGTCGTGCTCATCGATGAAGTTGATCGCACCGTCGCCCACTGCAAACGCGGTGACCTGGCGTCCATTCTTGATCAACTGCACGCGCACGCACTTCCGGATAGCTGAGTTAGGCTGTTTTGCCTCAACACCGACCTTCTCGAGCACGATACCTCTCGCCTGCGGAGCCCCCTCACACGGGTCTGACTTCACATCGAGATTGAGCTCACGGCGGGCGTAGTTCTTGTCTGCCCACCGGAATTTATTTGAGTCCCGAACCATCTTTCTGGCTGCAAATTTACCCTGTCCCATTAAATAACCTCATTTTTGTTGTTTTTGTGGTTATCGATAACCCACACTGAGATATATACAATCGCGGGGGTTCGATTTATAAATTGTGGCACTCCACCTGCCAGTCTTACACTATTATCCCTCAATCATAATAATATTATATCCTGTCCCGGCCAATGATATGCAATGAAAGTCGGGATCTATAAACAAGTACAGATTGATACCAGCCATCGTCTGCTCCATTACAAAGGGAAGTGCGCCAACCTCCATGGGCACCGGTGGAAAGTTGAAGTCTGGATGGAGGGGGAGCCGGACCCGGCAACGCAAATCCTGATCGATTACAGTTTGATCAAACAGGTCATTAACAAGTACGATCACCAGATCATCCTGAACCGCGATGACCCGATGGTACCCCGCATCGAGGAGTTCCACCCGGTTATCACCACGCCCGGGGAGCCAACCAGTGAACTGATGGCAGTCATTATCCGGGATGATCTCTCTGCGGTCTGCCGGGATCGTGGAATAAAGGCAACTGTAACGAAGATCCGTGTCTGGGAATCCCCCACAGCCTGCGCCGAGCTTAACGAATGAAGGTCATTGAAATCTTTAAAAGCCTTCAGGGGGAGGGCAAAAATCAGGGCAAATGCTGCCTTTTCATCCGGCTTGCCGGCTGCAACCTGAACTGCCACTGGTGCGATACAGAGTACGCCCGCTCCGTGGGCAGGGAGATGAGCCTTGATGAGATCCTTGAGCAGGTCTGGCGCATCAATCCCCCGTATATCTGCATTACGGGCGGCGAACCGCTCATGCAGGCAGCAGCACTCGAGCCGCTGCTTGCATCCCTGCACAAGCGGGGAGCGTTAATCGATATTGAAACAAACGGCACCTATGCATTTACCCGGATGCAACCGTATGCATCGATCTGCATGGATGTGAAATGCCCGTCATCCGGAGAGCAGAGCGATCTGTTGCTGCTTGATGCCATCCGCCCGCAGGACAGCGTGAAGTTTGTCCTCAAGGATGAAATTGACTGCAAATATGCACAACAGATCATGGAGTCGCACCGGATTGACGGGGAGATTTTCTTCTCTCCGGTTGCTGGCAGCGATTACGCCACCATTGCACAATTCATACTGGCCAACAACCTGCCTGTCAGGTTCCAGCTGCAGCTGCACAAGATCATTGGTGTGAAATGAAAGCAGTATGTTTACTTTCCGGCGGCATGGACTCGTCCACGCTCGCATACCTGGTAAAGAAGGAGGGATATGAGATCTGCGCCCTGCACCTGAACTACGGGCAGCGGACGGAATCAAAAGAACTTGCATGTGCACGGAAGATTGCCTCCCTGCTTGGAGTAAAAGACTTCATCGCGGTCAATGTCGGCTATTTTTCACAATTTGGGGAGAGCAGCCTCACGGATAAAAAAATCGCCGTCGAGGAATTTGATCCCGCACGGGCACACGTTCCCAATACATATGTACCGTTCCGGAACGCCAACCTGCTCTCCATTGCAACCAGCTTTGCCGAAGCGAAAGAGGCAGATGCGATCTTCATCGGAGTCCAGTCGCTCGATTACAGCGGCTACCCGGACTGCCGCCCGCAGTTTATAGAGGCGTTCCAGCGCGTGATCGATCTGGGTACAAAGGACACGACCACAATTTCGCTAAAAACTCCCTTCATTCACATGACCAAGACTGACATCTTAAATGCGGGCATGCAACTCGGCGTTCCGTACGAGCATACGTGGTCCTGCTACCGTAATGAGAGTAAAGCCTGTGGCACCTGCGGGTCATGCCATTTCCGGAAGGAAGCTTTTGCTGCAGTCGGAAAGCAGGACCCGATTCCTTACGAGGAATAAATGGAGCTCTTTCGCAGCAGGCGCCTCTGGATAGAAAACCGTATGATCCGGCTCCCGAACGGGATTGAACGGGAAAAAGTGATCGTCCACCCGAGTAACGCTGTGGCAATTCTACCTCTCGAGGGCGACCGGTGCAAACTGGTAAAGCAATACCGGTATGCTATTGACCAGTACATATTCGAAGCCCCGGCGGGAACTATGGAACCGGGGGAAGACCCATTGCAGACAGCCTGCAGGGAACTGATCGAAGAAACCGGTTTTGCAGCGCAGAAGATGCTGGAGAAAGGATTCATTTATACAACACCGGGATATACCGATGAGAAGATCTTCTTATTCGAAGCCCGGGGCCTTTCCCCCTCGCAGGAGTATGGGAAAGATGAGGATGAAGAAATCGAGGTGGTGGATGTTGCCATCAGCGACCTACCAGCCATGATCCGTGATGGCACGATCGTTGATGCCAAGACAATCTGCCTGATCTACCGCTGCTTCGGGTGCTGATCATGCGTTCATTGCTTACTATAGGAGTCATCATAGTCGTGCTCCTTGCGTGTGCCGGATGTACGGGTACACCGGGTACAGGAGCAAAACCTGCCTATTCAGTAGATAACAAGGGCATCCTTTCCGTCACTTGCGCTCCCGTAACGACAAGTGAAGAGGTGCTCTTCTCCAACGAAACGTATACCAAAACACGGATAGTCATGCATACGCAAAGCGGCGATGTGATCACGTATCTCGCTGCACCCAAAAACCCGAAAGCGGCAATTGTGTATGCCCCCGGAGCGGGTGAGAAGATCGCCGGGCATGAAGAACGGATGGTAAGATATGCAGCAGCCGGCTATGCATTCATGTTTACCGATACACGGGGCAATGGTGCAGAGACCCCCGGCATTCCCTTCAGCCCGCAGCTGGTTCAGCAGGATTACAAACGGTTTGAAAACGGGGACTGGCCACAATATTATCTCACGGTATGCGATCTGGTCAGCGCGCAGAAGATCGTTTCAGACCGGTTCTCAGTCCCGGTCCGTGTGATGGGATCGAGCAATGGGGGACGGTATGCAGCAGTCGCTGCTGGTATTGATCCTCAGTTCGCCGGGTATGTGGGAATCTCCACATCCGACTGGGGATTACTGGACTCAACGATTCAACAGGGTTACTCAGGAGCACCCGTACGGTTCGCCACCTCAGTTGAACCCAGCACCTATTTCACAAAAATAACCCCGCGCCCGGTCTGGATCTTCCATGCATCAGGTGACCAGATTATACCGTTTGCAAACGGAAAACAGTACTTTGACTCGGCACAGGAGCCCAAAACGTTCACCGGATTTTCCGGCAGTCATGGCATAAATAGCGATGTTGATGCACAGATCATTATGCAATGGGCGCAAATTTATGGCACACGAAAGTGAATAAGTAATAGCTCCAGAGAGGATTGAGACCGGCAATGGCAGAAGAACGGGAGATGGACGACGCGCGAAAGCGTTACGAGTTTAAAAAGGCGCTCGAGAAGCTCGAGTTACAACAGGGAGACGGAACGGAACTTATCACGATTTATATCCCCCCTGACAAGCAGATCTACGATGTTACCAATCAGCTCAAGGATGAGTTCGGCCAGTGCGCCAATATCAAGAGCAAACAGACCAAAACCAATGTCCAGAGTGCCATCTCCTCCATTCTTTCCCGACTCAAGTACTACAAGCGCCCGCCATTGCATGGACTCGCGGTGTTCTGTGGAACGGTCAAACTCTATGGTGATCGCACGGATCTCCAGTGCACGATCATAGAACCCCCTGAACCTCTCAACCTCTACATGTACCGCTGCAGCTCGAACTTCGAGCTCGAGCCACTCAAACAGATGCTCGAAGAGAAGTCCATCTACGGGCTTCTCGTCCTTGACCGGCGGGAAGCGTACTGGGGCTTCTTGCGCGGCAACCGGATCGAACCCATTGGCGGTACAACATCAACGGTCCCGGGAAAGACGCGCAAAGGCGGCCAGTCCGCTGCCCGTTTCGGGCGTCTCAGGGAGATTGCGATTGCCGAGTTCTATACAAGAATAGGGGAACGGGCCAGTGCCATATTCCTTGCAGAGAAGGATTACTTCGAGCGGTTCAAGGGCGTGCTTATCGGGGGCCCCAGCCCGACAAAGGAGGAGTTTGAATCCGGTAACTTTCTCCATCACGAAGTACAGAAGCGGATCATCGGAATCTATGACGTAGCCTATACTAACGAAGACGGACTTTCCGAACTGGTGGATGCGGCAAAGGACGCGCTCAAAGGCATGGGCGTCATCAAGGAAAAAGCGTTCATGGACAGATTCTTAAAAGAACTCGTCAAGGATGCCAGCATTGCTGCCTATGGGGAAGAGAGCATCAGGAAAAACCTTGAACTAGGCGCAGTCGATATCCTGCTTCTCTCGGCAAACCTCCGTAAATCCCGGCTCCGGATCAAATGCCAGAACTGTGATTTCACCGATGAGAAGACGGTTCATGTTGATGCTGGAAAATCGGTCCGTGACATCCCCCTCGGTTCATGTCCGAAATGCACCGCACCGCTTATTCTCGAAGAAGAGATCGATATTGTCGATGAACTCACCAGACTCGCCGAGCAGAGCAGTGCCAAAGTCGAGCTCATCTCCGATGATTTTGAAGAGGGGTCGATCCTCTTCTCCGCATTCGGCGGGATTGCCGCAATACTGCGCTACAGGACGGGATGCTGATGTTACTGGAGAAACGAACGATACTGGAACACGTGCTCCGGGAGAGCACCGGCATGCATGATGTGCTGCTGGCAGAAGGTGGGGAGCACGCCGATCTTGCCACGACCGTCGCATTCGCACTGGCAAAGCTGAATAAACAGGCACCGGCCAGGATCGCACAGGATCTTGTGGCTGAACTTTCTAAACATCCTGAACTCGCTGGGATAACAATAGAAGCAAAAGGCCCCTACATCAATTTCATTTTTGGCAGGGAATACGTCAGCGAGACATTGAAGGCAGCTGTCCAGCCGGGCTATGGTTCGCTTGAGAAAAAAACAACTCGCGTGGTTCTTGAACACACGAGCGCCAACCCCAACGGTCCTCTCCATGTAGGACATATCAGGAACTCGATCATCGGTGACACCCTTGCCAGGGCATTCCGCAAGGCTGGCTACCGGCTTGAGGTGCAGTACTATGTCAATGACATGGGACGGCAGATCGCAATTGTGGTCTGGGGGTTTATCCATCTCGACAACACTCAGGCAGTGGGCGAGAAAGAAGATGCCCATATCGCCCGCATCTACATTGCAGCGAACCGCGAGATCGAAAAGGATCCTGAAATCACCCAGCAGGTCAATGAACTGATGCAGCTGGTGGAGAAAGGCGATACTCCCACTGTCAAGAAGTTCAGGAACGAGGTCTCGCGCTGCCTTGAAGGGTTCGAGGTCACGATGAAGAACCTCAACGTGGCGCACGACCGGTTTGTCTGGGAGAGTGATTTCATCCGGAATGGCTACACCGAGCGAATCATCAACAGGATCAGGAAACTCCCGCAGGCAAGACAGGAAGAGACACTCGCACTCGATCTCTCGGAGTTCGGGTTCGAGAACAAGTACGTGATCCGGCGCAGTGACGGCACCTCAGTCTATGCAGCGCGCGACCTCGCGTTCCATGCATGGAAAGGGGCAAACTTTGACCGGGTGATCGATGTGCTCGGTGCTGATCACAAACTGATCGGCGCACAGCTCCAGTGCACCATGAAACTGCTTGGGGAGAAGGTGCCGGAGATCGTCCACTTTGAGTTCGTATCCCTGCCGGAAGGGTCGATGAGCACCCGGGCTGGAAAGTTCATCTCGGCCGACGACCTGATCACCGAGATCAACAAACGGGCATACGATGAAGTGACCGCAAGGAGACCGGAACTCGATGAACCGGCCCGCAGGGCAATCGCCCGGTCGGTCGGCCTTGCTGCTGTCCGCTATGATATCGTGAAGGTGTCTCCTGAAAAGAGCACGGTTTTTAACTGGAAAGAGGCACTGGACTTCGAACGCCAGAGCGGCCCGTATATCCAGTATTCCCATGCCCGTGCATGCAGTATCTTAGAGAAAGCAGGCCCGTTTGAAGAGTGCTACGAACTCGAGACACCGACGGAGATAGCCCTTGCCAAACAGATTGCAAAGCTGCCCATGGTCATTGAGCGGGTGATCGCTGAACTCCACCCGCATATCCTTGCCACGTACTCCCGCGAACTTGCAGACACCTTCAACTCGTTCTACCACTTTGACCCGGTGCTGAAAAGCGAGGGAAAGGTCCGCAATCGCCGGCTTACGCTCGTGAAAGCAGCGCAGAACACGCTCAAAGAGTCGTTAGAGACACTGGGGATCGATGCCATCCGCACCATGTGATGCCCTGCGTAAGCAGGGATACCAGTTTTTTTCCGAGACATCGGGAGCCGCTCTCAAGCCCTGCATGTGGTGCAAACGGGCGCTCATGGGCGGCGATATGTGCTACAAGCACCAGTTCTACGGGATTGACAGCCACCGCTGCGTCCAGATGACACCCACCCTGCGCTGCAATCAGCGCTGTCTCTTCTGCTGGCGTTCGTTTGAACACGAAGTGCCGGATGTAGTGGAGTGTTCTCCGGAAACGATTCTTGCCGGCATACACAAATTCCAGAAAAAAGCCCTTGCCGGGTATAATGCAGTTCTCGACAATGCGGTAACCCCTGAACGGTGGCAGGAAGCGCTGGATCCAAAGCATGTGGCAATATCACTGTCCGGAGAGCCCACGCTCTACAGCCAGCTGCCTGCACTGATCGATCTCTTCAACGATAAGGGTTATACTACATTTCTCGTAAGCAACGGCACGAACCCCGATATGCTCCGGCGGTGCCACCCGTACCAGATGTATATCTCGCTTGATGCACCGGATCGGGAGACATACATGGCAGTATGTCGCCCGCAGGAGGATTACTGGGAACGGGTGAACGAGAGCCTTGCCCTGCTGGGAACGCGACGGTCTGCGGTGCGGATCACCCTTGTTAAGGATCTCAACGATTTCGCACCGGAAAAATATGCTGCGATCCTGCAGGATTCGGGTGCGTCATTTGTGGAAGTGAAGGGATATATGTATCTGGGATACAGTAGAAACCGATTGAATCGAGAGAATATGCCGGAGCATGAGCGTGTACGATCGTTTGCAGAGAAGATTGCAGCTGCATGCGATTACCGGTTCAAAGATGAGAATAAGTTGAGCAGAGTGGTCTGCCTGGAGCGTAAAACATGAGGTTCAATCCTGAAGAATGGAAACAAAAGTCACATGAGAATTTTGAAGAGGCATGGCATGAAGGCCCGTCTGTTGTAACACCGCCGGGACATGCAGCAACCTACCCGTGCCTCTCGTTCAAACGGGCTCAGGCGCACCCGGTCTTTGCCACGATAAACCGGCTGCGCGAGATCTACCTTTCGCTTGGGTTTGATGAAGCCGAAAACCCGGTCATCATAGAGGAACAAGACATCTACCGACAGTTCGGCCCTGAGGCGATGGCCGTGCTCGACCGGGTCTTCTACTTAGGAGGGCTCCCGCGCCCGAACGTGGGGATCGCACGGAAACATCTCGATGAGATCAACGAGATCCTGATGAGCCACCGGAGCCCGCTCACACACCGTGATTTTGTGCCGGTCGAACAAGCCCATCACCATGAGCATTACCAGCCCATGACAAAGGAGACCGAGGAGCACTTACGAGAGACCCTTCATGCGTACAAGAAATCGGAGATTGATGGGGATGAACTCACCTTCGAACTCTCCAAGGTGCTGGGGGTGGATGATGCACTGGTTGTGCATATCCTTGATGTCGTATTTCCGGAGTTCAGGGCACTTGTCCCGGAATCCTCGCGCTCCACCCTCCGCAGTCACATGACGAGCGGCTGGTTCATGACACTCGGTGCCATCTGGGAAAAAACAGCCCTTCCTGTCCGGCTCTTCTCGGTTGACCGGTGTTTCCGGCGCGAGCAGGCTGAAGGACCGACCCGGCTGATGACCTACCATTCGGCGTCCTGTATCATCGCCGGAGAAGATGTCACCATAGAAGACGGTAAAGCAGTGAGCGAGGCGCTCCTCTCCGCATTCGGGTACACGGATTTCCGGTTCCAGCCGGATGAGAAACGTTCCAAGTATTATATGCCGGATTCCCAGACCGAGGTCTACGCACGGCACCCGGTGCATGGCTGGGTCGAAGTGGCAACGTTTGGTATGTACTCCCCATCGGCACTTGCCGAGTACGGCATCGGGGTACCCGTTATGAACCTCGGACTGGGTGTCGAGCGGCTTGCGATGATTGCGTACAATTCCAACGATGTCCGGCAACTCTGTTTCCCCCAGTTCTTCCCCAGACCTGTCACGGACAGGGCGATCGCCCGTGCGGTTCATATGCGGGAAGAGCCGGCATCTCCTGAAGGAAAGAAGCTAGCGGCAGCGATTATCCGTGTCGCCGCCGCGAATGGTGCTGCTGCCGGGCCATGCTCGTTCGATGCATGGGAAGGGACACTTGGAGGGGTGGCCGTGAAGGTAGCCGTAGAAGAGCCGGAATCCAATGCAAAACTCTGTGGTCCTGCCTGTGCCAATGAAATATTCGTACACAATGGATCGATTCTTGGTGTACCGGATGTTGAGAAGTGGAAACAGGTGCGGACAGAAGGGGTGTCAACCGGCATCAGCTACCTGAGCGCAGTTGCAGCACTCGCTGCTGCCCGTATTGAAGAAGCAGCCCGGTGCGGAAAGTCCACCACCGTGCAGGTGAAGATGGCAAAACTCCCCAGTGATATCAACTTAAAGATAGAGGAGTTCGCCATGCGAGCCATTACGGACAACAACAAGAAAGTGGACGTGCGGGGGCCGGTATTTCTTTCGGTCCGTTCTACGATCAAGGAATAATTTCTTTTTTTTATCCGCTCCTGCATGCCAGGATAGACGACCTGTTCATCTTTGAAGACTACGAGCAGGGGCAGGAGAGCAGGGTGGTTCTCGTGGACAAATGGGATCCTTCTACGAGAAGACTACCCCGGCTGCATCCACATATCCGGCAGATTCACTTTTTTCCGGTTCTTTGCAGAGCTCCCCCAGAATAAGTGTGGTTGCGATCTTATCGAGCGGCTGGTTGTCATTACCACATTTGGGCGAGTAAATGCAGGACGGACAGCCATCATCGCACCGGCAGTCCCGTACCAGTGCGTGGGCAGTGGCAAACAGATCGGGCAGGATCTCGAAGGCTTTCTCCGCAAGCCCGATACCCCCTTCATATCCATCGTAAACAAATATGACAGGCTCCCCGTTCTCACCATATGCAGCTGATGACAATCCGCCGATGTCCCGGCGATCGCACATCACATGCAGGGGCATGAGGGCAATGATGGCATGCTCTGCACCATGCAGTCCGCCAGCGAAATCCAGATTCCCTTTCAAAACATTCTGCTCCGTATCGGGAGAGGGGATGAGCCAGAATGCTTTTGTCCTGAAGGTGAGTGGCGGGAGAGTGAGGGGCTCAACACCAATGATGGTATCGCCGCGTTTGATCTTGTAACCGGTATATTGTTCGGTCACTTCTACCACCCCAAAGGCACATTTCACACCATTTAATTCACGGGTCTCGAGGGTCTCGATGATTGCTAGGTCCACCTCTTTTAAGGGCTGCGTGTAGTAATTCACATCGGCCTCAGTTACACGCACGGTGTGGGTTTCCAGATCCATCTCTTTTACAAGGTACATCTCACCCTGGTGGAGAAGAATCGCTCCTTTGTGCGCTTCCCGGTATGCCTGCGCCCGATCCATGGTCTCGATCAAACGGCCATGACACATAATCCGGAATGTTTCTCCGGGTATGCCCCCCAGGCTTACCAGATCAGCTGCCCTGCCCCGCCCGGAATACACCCACCCGCGGGCCGTCTTTCTGACAAGGTCTGTGGATGCAAGTTCCGGAAGCAATTGGGGGAATGAATCCCCGAAAAATTCACGATCAGCGTCTTCGCGCAGGGGCAGCTCAGCCGCAGCGCAGAGCAGGTGCCCGGATACGATATACGGATTTTCGGTATCTACAATCGCGTGTTCGTGTGAACGCGAGAAGAACTGTTCCGGGTGGTTCATGAAGTACTGGTCGAGCGGATTTGCCTGTGCAACAAGGAGAGCAAGGGATACATCCCCCTTTCGCCCGGCCCTGCCGGCCTGCTGCCAGGTGGACATCATGGTGCCCGGATAACCGGAAATAATCACGGCATCCAGCGATCCGATATCAATGCCAAGCTCGAGCGCGTTTGTCGACACGACACCTTTCATCACCCCTTCCTTGAGGTGTGTTTCGATCGCCCGTCGATCCTCGGGAAGATAGCCGGCCCGGTACGCGCAGATCGTATCTGCAAGCTGGGCACTAAAACGCCGTGCATCCTCCCGCGCCCAGAGGGTGACGAGCTCCGCCATCTTCCGCGAACCGGTGAAACAGAGTGTCTGGAGATTGTTTTTCACGCAGGAGACAAGGAGATCTTTTGTTTCCTGGTGAGTGGAACGTTCACCTACGCCATCATAGAACGGGTTATAGAGGACGAAGTGTTTCCTGCCATGAGGCGATCCATTACCGTTCACCAATTCAAAGGGATGGCCGGTAAGACGTTGGGAAAATTCCACCGGGTTTGCCAGTGTTGCAGTGGACAGGATGAACTGCGGACGTGAACCGTAGTGAAGGCAAAGCCGCGACAACCTCCTCATCAGCATCGCAATGTGTGAACCGAATACCCCACGGTACCGGTGTGCCTCATCGATCACAATATACCGTAGATTGGCAAACAGCGGACGCCATTTCATATGCCAGGAAAGAACCTGATGAATCTCATGGGGATTTGAGATGATTATCCGCGAGTTATCCCGTATCGCCGCTCGTCTCGACTGGGGGGTGTCCCCGTCATAGATGGCAGGTTTTGCTGAAATGCCGGTATAGTGTGCCATCTGCTCAAGTGTAGCGAGTTGATCGTTTGACAACGCTTTCGTTGGGTAAAGGTACAATGCACGGGCCTCCGGGTCCGCGTTAAGCGCGGTAAAAACCGGAATATTAAATGCCAGTGTCTTACCACTTGCCGTCGGGGTGGTGAGGATCACATTTTTACCGGCCCGTATGCGGTTGATGGCATCACACTGGTGTGAGTAAAGCCGGATGCCGTTCTGATCAAGGTATGAAATGATACTATCGGACAGGGGTGTATCAAGTGTGCCGTATTGGGGGGGGCCGGGTTCGATAATTTCGGTATGCACCACACGATCACGGTAGACCGGGTTGGTGGTGAGAAGCCGGATTACATCATCAACAGCCATAGGATTCCCCCATCAGATGGAAGAACAACAGGGCAAGCGAGATGATATCCTGCCGGTTGTGCTCAACAATAGGTACCAGGGGGCCGCAATTGCCGGTACGCAGGTACGTTTCATAAAATTCCGGCACCATCTGGCCGGGGATGTCGTCCTCACGATGAATATGCAATATCTCCCGTTCCAGTGCAGTGAGGCGCAAAGAGGGGAACTGGTTCCGCCACCTCCTGCGGCTGAAATGAAGGACATCAAAATGCGGGATACGGGTACTGGCAGGAGTGTCCATACCATAGTAACCGAGCCGGTCATTGAGGTAGGGGAGATCGAAAGCTTTGCCGTTAAACGTCACCAGTGCTTTTCGCTCACCCGACAAGTGGCGGATCGTCTCTTTCAGGGCAGCCTGCTCATCAGCGATATCACGGAGCAGGTACTGGTAAACATTCAGGGCCCCGTTTTCAATCACGCCAATGCCAAAGAGGATGATCGGTCGGGAGAACAGGCCCATTGTCTCGAGGTCAAGAAAGACATAATCCTGGAGTTCATGCAAACCTGCTGCTCCTAATACCAATGGGTGTGATTTGGCATGCCGTCTACCAACCAGATCCATGATATCATGCGAATCCTCACTACACATGCAATCGATGACAGGCTGGACATGCGATCTGTACTTAGGATGCCCGGTGAGATCATACAGGGTCTGGTAACCCCGGGCACGGAGTCGTTTTTCCGTTGCCCGGCCAATCCCCCGCACGAGAGTTAAATCGCGCATAATAGTGTTCTGGTAGTGATCGAGATCGAATGCGGGCGGGTGGAGAGGGTGAGGGGTCGTTAACGAGTAGCAGTTACCGCATTCATTGGAGACCTCTTTTCCTGAAAAAACAGTTTCAAAAGATCTGTCCTGGTAACTGGAGATAAGATGATCGAGCTGCTGCCGCGCCTGATCATATTCTGATGAGAAGACAACACTGTTTGAAAAACTTGTTCCGAATATATTACCGTCACGGACAACTTCGTATTCCTTCAGCGTCTGCATGCGCTGGTGCCAGAGGGATCCGATGCGGGCAGGTGCATGTGTGGCAGCCATCGTCAGAATAGCAATCAAGAAATGAACATATAAACTTCCGGCCATGCAGGGTGAAAGTGGAGGCAACGTTCGTGTCCGATGGTCAATGAGACGTTTAATCTTTCCGGGGACACAATCCTTCCGGGATATGGGGATGCTGCGAAAAACCTGGCATTTAAACAAGACAGTGATTCAGGTGGTGAGGACATGAAAGAAATAAAGGGCTTTCTCATCGATCTTGACGGAGTCCTCTACGTAGGTGACCACCCCGTTGAAGGAGCACAGGCCGCCATCAAATATCTCATGCAGAAAAACTACACCTTCCGGTTTGTCTCCAATACAACGCGGAAATGCCGGAAGACCATTGCCAGGCGGTTAACTACTATGGGGTTTGAAATCCCCGGGGAATATATTTTCACACCTCCCCTTGCAGCCATTACTTATATGAAAAAAACCGGCAAACGGCATTGCTATCTCCTCACAACGGGCGACGTTGACCGGGATTTTGAGCAGGTTTGTACACAGGATACCTGTGCAAAGAAAGATTACGTAATTGTCGGTGATGCGGGGGATACGATTACCTATGACAGCCTCAATGCTGCCTTCCGCCACCTCATGGGAGACGCCGAACTGATTGCGCTTGAAAAAGACCGGTACTGGATGGCAAATGATGGCCTCTCTCTTTCAGCCGGCCCCTTTGTGCAGGCACTTGAATTTGCATCGGGGAAAACTGCAACGGTCATGGGGAAACCATCAAAAACATTCTTTGATCTTGCCCTGCACGACATGGGGTTACAATCCGATCAGGTAGCGATGATTGGTGACGACATTACCACTGATATCGGGGGGGCTCATAATGCCGGGATGAAAGGCATTCTGGTCAGAACAGGGAAATTCCGTGAAGAGACATTGGAAAGTGCCACTATAAAACCAACGCATATAATTGATTCCATCGCTCACCTGAAAGATATTCTATGACCGGTAATTATCACACAATAAAACGGAGACAAACACATGACGAATAAAATCACAGTTTTTTTCATAAGTTTTTTATTTGTTTTTGCTATCGCCATATCGGCAGCGTATGTGGGAGGACTCATTCTGCCCCGTGCGTCTGTTGTTTCACCACATATTGCTCCAATATCTTCTGATTTACCGCCCATCATTTCAACGCATTCGTATCCTTTTGGGCAGGAGATAATTACGATCACGGTACCGGTCGGCGATTCAGTGTACCAGGGTGCAAAACTAACTGATAAGGAAGTCACCCTTTATGGAAATATATCTGAAGAGATCTGGGTTCCGGACAGCTACCGGTCGATGTTAAATGATCCTGCACAAGAGGATCTTTACCGTGCTCTGGCAGGAGAGTTCAAAACGATTAAAACTGTAAAGGGACTTTCCGAAGATGAATACCTCGAACTGATAACCACGTTCGTACAGTCACTCCGGTACGAGACACTTACGGATAATCCTGCGAAATTTCCGGTAGAGACGGTTGTTGATGGTTCGGGAGATTGTGATGACAAGAGCCTGCTTCTGGCCGGACTCCTTTCCCGTGAGGGGTACCGGGTTGCCCTGATGTCGTTTGGGCCGGAGGCACATATGGCAGTCGGTGTAGCTGCTGACGATTATCTCTATAAAAACACCAATTACACCTACATTGAGACCACAAATATCTCATTTGTCGGGATCCCCGCTGAAACACTCAGGGGGGGTCTCACGCTGCAATCAAGCCCGATTATTATTCCCATCGGTAATGGCACAAAGATCTATACCAGCGGTACAGAAACACGGTTTATAAACAATGCATTTCTTCAATCTGAACAGAAAGCAAATGAACTTGAACCACAGCTAAAGAGCCTTGAGTCGGATCTCGAGGAGCGGCAGGACAGGATCACTCAACTCGAAGTACAGATGAAAAGTCTGAGAGGTTCGGGCAATATCCAGAATTATAATGCACAGGTATCAGTGCACAACGGGTTGGTCTCTGACTACAATGCACATCTGAGCACGTACCGGGCACTCTTCACCCGGTATGAAAAAACTGTTCAGGTCCACAACTATATCCTCGAACATGAGTTCGACAGGCCGGGCGTTTATGAATATGTGAAACAGAATATGCCGGGATGACGGCCGCTCTTGCACTCATTTTTGTTTTTTTAGATCATTTATTGTGAGGATCGATGGAGTGGGATACCCTGCTGATGATTCAGTTATCCCATCTGCCCCGGCCACACGTTTCAGTGCCATATCGCAGTACTGTTCAGAGATATCGATTCCAACAAAACGGCGCCCTTGTTTCCAGGCCACGAGACTTGTAGTACCTGCACCGTTGAAAGGGTCAAGCACAATATCATTTTTGTACGAGAAGAGTTTCATCAGTCTCCGTGGCAGTTCTTCAGGAAACATGGCCGGATGTTCGTAATCCTTCATATGAAACTCCGAAGCAAATGTCCACTTTCCGAGCACCCACTCCTTGAACTCTTCACCCGTGATATCGATATCCTCACGTCTGCCGGTCTTCTTATGGGTCTCCTTGTCAAAGACCTCTATGAATTCCCACGTGTATTTGATATAGGGCATAGAGGGGGATTTCCAGCTCCCCCATGCGGTATACTTTGCATTGTAGTTGTTCTTCTCCCAGAGAAACTCCGCTTTCCAGAGTAGTCCGAGCCGGGCGAGCTGGCGGGAGATGATGTGATGGGTAGGGACATAATCCGAAAATAGCGGCTGGACGTTTACGGCCATACGGCCACCCGGTTTGAGCACGCGCTCGCATTCCTTCCAGACCAAAAGAAGCTTGTCGAAATACTCATTCCATTCATGCGTATCATCATGGGGATCCTGCGCATAGGTATGCCCGAAGTTGTAGGGTGGAGAAGTGATGATAAGATCGATACTCCGGTCCGGGATGCGGGCAAGAACTTCCTGTGCATCTCCGCATATGATACGGTTCACAAACGGGTGGATCTCCGGCGGTTCAGCGGTTAGAAAGCCCTTATTGGCATTCTTTGACCCCTGTCTGACTCTTGACTTGCCTTCCTTATCCTGAACTTTGTCAGATCTCATAGAACGTAATCCTGTGTGTAAGTTATCCTCCGAGGGGTTAAAAGATACCGGAATACCCGTACCGGATGATAGTAAGGTGAAAAGCGTTTAATGCAGCAATTGACATATTCTCTACGATTGTTTTATGCTGCAGATCAAAAACTTGCATGTCAATGTCGGCGACAAAGAAGTTTTGCACGACATAAATCTCCATATTGACGATGGGGAGACACATGTTCTGCTGGGTCCCAACGGATCCGGAAAGACTACACTTCTCATGACTATCATAGGCTTTTCCAACTACACGGTGACAAAAGGGACGATTACCTATAATGGTGAAGACGTAACGACCATGCACGCCAACGAACGGGCGAAACGCGGGATCGGCATGCTCTTCCAGCGCCCCCCAACGATTTCAGGATTGAAACTGGGAAAGATGCTCACCGCCATTTCACGGACCAAACAGGAAAATATTCTGGAACTGGCAAAATCAGTTCATATGGACAAATTCCTGGAACGGGATATCAATAAAGGATTTTCCGGGGGGGAGATCAAACGCAGTGAGGTGCTGCAGCTGATGATCCAGAACCCGGATTTTGTTATGCTCGATGAGCCGGAGAGCGGCGTCGATCTGGAGAATATTTCACTTATCGGTACAACGATTGGCAAACTTCTCGAAAAAGACAAACACCTCGCTAACAGGAAAAAAAGTGGGCTTGTTATTACCCATACCGGATACATTCTCGATTACCTGGACGCAGATAAAGGTCATGTGATGTGTGACGGACAGATCAGGTGTCATGGAAATCCCCGTGAAATCATAAAGGAAATCAAACAGCGCGGATATAAGGAGTGTCTCAAATGCCGTCACGCATAACTATCCCGGAACTCTCAAAAGTCGACCAGGAGCGACTTGCCCAGTCGGGTATCGATCTCAGTATGGCGAACCGGTGCGGCAGCTTCCTCCAGATGGATCAGGATGTTGTTCACGCGGAATGCTCACAGGAGGGTATCGAAGTCCTCTCCTATTCCAGAGCATTCGAGAAATATGCATGGCTTAAAGATTATAACTGGAAACTGGTCTCTCCTGATAAAGATGAAGTCACCAAATATGTTGCAGCACAAAAAGACCCCAGGGGTTACGTGATTATCGCCCACAAAGGATCGAGCAATATCCTTCCCATCCAGGCGTGCCTGTATCTCGGCAAAGACCAGATCCAGCACGTCCATAATATCATTATCGCTGAAGAGGGGGCGGATCTGCATATCATCTCCGGGTGCATGAGTGGGGCACAAGTAAGTAAAGGGGGAGCCCATTATGGCATCTCCGAATTCTATGTAAAAAAGAATGCAAAGATCAGCTTCACGATGATCCACAACTGGAGTGAGAACATCGAAGTTTATCCCAGAAGCGCATCGGTAGTTGAGGAGAACGGGGTATTCCTTTCCAACTACGTCTGCATGCAACCGGTGAAAAAAGTGCAGATGTACCCGACCGCAACGCTCAAAGGTGCGAACTCGGTTGCCCGTTTCAGCAGCATTGTAATCGCCACCCCGGGTTCACTGCTGGATCTCGGTTCCCGTGCTATTCTCGAAGGTGTCGGTGCAAGCGCTGAACTGATCACGCGTGCCATCACCAAGGGAGGTACGATCATTTCACGGGGTCACATCAACGGTAAGACCGCTGGCACCCGCGGGCATCTCGAATGTAAAGGCCTGATCCTGAAAGACGGGATCATTTATGCAATTCCGGAGATTGAGGGATCGGTTGTCGGAACTGAACTTTCCCATGAAGCAGCAGTGGGAAAACTTGCAAAAGATGAGATTGAATACCTCATGTCCCGGGGGCTTGATGAGGATGAAGCGACCGCGACCATTATTCGCGGTTTTCTCGATGTGCAGATCAAAGGTCTGCCGGAAGCGTTGCAAAAGCAGATCGATGCTTCCATCGATGTGGCGGAGAGATCAGGATTTTAAAAAAGTGTGATGATGGTACCCTATCCACGAGCAGAAGAGCGGCGCATGATGGTGGAACGTCAGATCGAAGCCCGGGGCATCCACAACCCCCGCGTACTTGCAGCAATGCGGGAGATTCCCCGCCACCACTTCATCCCTCCACCCTACGATAAATCCGCATACGATGACAACCCGCTTCCAATTGGGAACGGACAGACCATATCCCAGCCATACATCGTTGCGTTGATGACAGAACTCCTCCGCCCGGAACCCTCTGACAATGTACTTGAGATCGGAGCGGGGAGCGGGTACCAGGCAGCCATTCTGTCCCTGCTTGTGCACAGGTTGACCACTATGGAACGGATAGCGGCAGTCGCGATTCTTGCCAGAAATAACTTAACATCATTGGGGATTCAGAATGTTGAGGTCATTGAAGGCGATGGAACGCTGGGATATCCGCAAAATGCACCATATAATGGAATCATGGTAACGGCAGCGACACCTGAAATTCCCCGAGCGCTTACCGATCAGCTGGCTGATGGAGGAAGGCTGGTAGCCCCGGTAGGAGGACGTGATGTCCAGGAGCTGGTGACTATTGAAAGACAGGGAGACAGAATGATTCCCAAATACCATGGGGGCGTCAGGTTTGTACCACTCATTGGCAAGCATGGCTGGGAGAACTGAGGGTATGGAAATTTTTGACATAACGAGACCATTGTCAGCTGAAACACTGGTATACCCGGGGGATGCAAAGCCGACATTCAGGCAGCGGGATGAAGGCAAGTACCTGATCAGTGACCTGCACATGAGTTCCCACTCAGGTACCCACATCGATGCACCGGTGCACTATCTCAAATCCGGCGAAACGATTGATACCATTCCCCTCATCAATCTGATTGGCAGATGCCGGGTGGTGGATGTGAGCAGTGCAAAAAGTACCATCACAGCAGAACACTTGGCAGGAAAGACAGACAATATTAGCAGACTCCTGCTCAAAACGTCTTTTTCCGGATGCAATCAATTCGTAGAGAATTATCCTTCGCTCTCGTTTGATGCGGCACATCTTCTCACCAGTAAAGGGATTTGCTGTGTGGGGATTGACTCCCCCTCCATCGAATCCTGTCACTGCGATGGCACAGTTCACCGGGAACTCCTTGGGAATGGCTGTATCATCATTGAACTCCTCGACCTGTCAGCAGTCCCTGAAGGAGATTACGACATGATCGCACTCCCCCTGAGGCTCGAAGGACTTGACGGGTCACCGGCACGCGTTGTGCTCATGAAAACCTGAACAAAAAGAGGAAATTATGGATATTCTCATCGACTCAGTCAACAAACTTGAAACGATCCTTGAACACAGCGGGTGTGAAGAGGTTGGTGTACTCCTTGATGTGAATCCGGATGCGGTGAACTGCCAGTTCGACCGGGGTGCATGCATGACAGCATCATTTGGGGGGAGGAGTGCAGAATTTGTTACCAGTGATCCAATCCGGGCGCAGACAAAAATTTCGTTTATGTTTGGAGCCCCTCTCGACACACCATCTGTAAGGAGTGCTGCCTGCGCAATGATCAATGTAGCAACGGGTTTTTTCTGCCTCTCGCGTGTTCTTCATGCATGCCCGGGAGCTCGGCACGCAGACTGTATGACGGATCTCGGAACGGTGATTCAGAGAAAGAAAATACTATGCATCGGCAGCATCCCGGTAATCGAAGATACGTTCCGCGCATGTATTGTCACCGATCCTAAGGAAGCTGATCTGATCCTTGTCAGTGCAGAGGGCATTATTGATCCGGGGTTAAGAGACCTGATAGCAGAATTCAAAGGTACGAAACGGATTATCTGTCTTGGGCCTTCAACCGCCGGGGTTGCCCGGCTCCAGCAGATCGAACACTGGTGTCTGTATGGAACGGGCGTGTAAATCCCGCACGTGAATTCATTAGTGACCCGTTATCGAACCTGTTGGAAGGGTAAAACTCTTGTTAACAGCATCCCAATAATTTCTCATGCTTTTCGGGTCATCGGGGATACGAAGAAAATTTGACCAGACACTGGTCGATACCGCACTAAAAACAGGGTCTGTACTGGCCGCTCATTCTTCAGATTGTATTGTCGGAATGGACACCCGCACAACAAGCCCCCTGCTTGCGCATCTGGTTGTATCCGGTATTATGGGGAGTGGTGGAACAGCACATGTTGCCGGCATTGTCCCGACACCATCAGTTGCATTCAGCACCCGCACCGCAAAAACCGGCTGTATGATCACCGCCTCCCATAATCCTGAGGAATACAATGGCCTGAAACTGTTCAATCCCGATGGCTCATCATTCACCCTTGCACAGCAGGCAGAGATGGAGACACTCCTAAAAACGCCACAATGGGCAGACTGGCAGCACCAAGGAAGTGTGCAGACTTTTGATGCTATCACTCCTCATAAAAAGGCAATTCTTGATCTGATCAGTATCAAACCAGATCTGCCTGTTGTTGTTGATTGCGGCAACGGTGCGGGATGCACACTCACACCATCACTCCTTACAGATGCAGGTGCAAAAACTAGCTGTATCAATTGCGATACCTCCGGTCATTTTGCCAGACCCTCTGAGCCGCTCAAAGAGCATCTCGGCTACCTGGGGGATATGGTTAAAAAAACAGGATCTGCCTGTGCAGTTGTTCACGACGGAGATGCTGACAGGATGATGGCATTTGATAACCGTGGAAGATATATTGACGGGGATCATCTGCTCATGCTCTTTACAAACTATCTCGATGCAAAAAAAGTCGTCACAACAAGCGATGCCTCAATGATTATCGAGGGTATTGCCGAGGTCAGGCGCACTCCTGTCGGGGACTCCTATGTATCTGAAGAACTCCAGAAATGGGGTGATTTCGGGGGTGAACCTTCTGGCGCATGGATCTTCCCAAAGATCTCGTTGTGTCCCGATGGCCCGTACGCAGCAGCACTCTTCTGCGAGATCGCATCCGAATGGGATGTTGCTTCCGAACTTGATACCATGCCCGCGTACCCGATACTCCGGGAATCATTCGGCTGTGAAAATGCACGTGAAATTGTAACATCTCTCGGTGCGTCAAGCCCGACAGATGGTATCCGGGTTGCCGATGATGACGGCTGGTACCTGATCCGGGCAAGCGGCACCGAACCGAAGATCCGCATCACTGCTGAAGGAAAATCACTTCAGAAAGCAAAGGAGATGCTTTCATCAGGGCGTAACAGGATTAAGCAGGGGAAAACTGCTTAAATGTTGTAAGAGGAGCTGTACGTATGGAATGTGTCGTGCTCGCCGCAGGAGAGGGAAAGCGGATGCGTCCTCTCACGGCGAAGCGCCCGAAGGTGATGCTCCCGCTCGCTAACCGTCCGATGATGGAGCACTTAGTTCTTGCAGCTCGTGACGCAGGTATCACCGATTTTGTTTTCGTTGTCGGGTATGGAGAACGGGAGATCCGGAAGTATTTTGGGAACGGATCTGAATGGGGGATTCGTATTGCCTATGCTGCCCAGCGACACCAGCACGGGACTGCCGATGCAGTTCGATCTGCCCGTGATCTGGTTACGGGGCCGTTTCTTCTCATGAACGGAGATATGATCCTAAAAACCTGCGATATTGAAAACCTCTGCAGCCAGCCAGCTCCATGCATGGGTATCAGCACAACGGACCATCCCGGGGACTACGGGGTGGTTCTGGTGGAAGGGGGTTTTGTGACTTCACTTGAAGAGAAATCAAAACAGCCCAAATCCAAGCTGATCAATGCCGGGGCATATCTTTTCTCTCAGGAGATCTTCGATCTAATCGATCGGGTACAACCATCTCCAAGAGGTGAACTTGAACTCACTGATGCCCTTACAGGGTCAATTGCAGAAAAGAAACTGAAAGCCTACCACCTGTCCTACTGGATGGACGTCGGGCACCCGTGGGATATGCTTGATGCCAATACTATCCTGATGGAATCTCTTGATGCGAAAAATGCCGGCACGGTTGAAGAGGGTGTATACCTGCACGGTTCAGTTGATATCGGGAAAGGAAGCGTTATAAAATCGGGAACCTATATTGAGGGGCCATGTATCATAGGGAAAAATTGTCGCATAGGGCCCCACGCATATATCCGCGGGGCTACCAGCATTGGCGATGACTGCCATATCGGGCATTGTTCTGAGATAAAAAATTCAATTATTATGAGCGGAACAAAAATCCCCCACTTCAACTATATCGGGGATTCCGTAATTGGATCCGGGTGTAACTTTGGCGCAGGAACAAAACTTGCAAACCTCCGTCATGATCATGAGAATGTCAAAGTGTGCGGAACAGATACGCGAAGAAAAAAATTCGGGGCTGTGATTGGAGACGATGTTTCATTTGGAATTAATAGTTCCATCAATGTCGGTTCGATGATAGGGAGCGGGGCACAGTTTGCGCCCAATTCCTCGATTGAGGGATGCATCGGGGACAAAGCAACAATCCGTTAGGTGAGAAAATGCAGGCAGTCATTTTAGCAGCAGGAGAGGGAAAACGAGTGCGCCCGCTCACAAGGGGCCGACCCAAAGCGATGATCCCGGTAGCAAACCGGCCTATCATCGAATATGTGATTGAAGCACTATTGAAAAATGGAATACGCGACATTGTAGTCGTTGTCGGGTACAGAAAAGAACAGGTAACCCGTTTTTTAAACCAGCTGGATATACCCATAGAAGTGGTGGTTCAGACCAAGCAACTGGGCACTGCACACGCTCTTTTATGTGCGGAGTCAAAAATTTCCGGGGATTTTCTCCTCCTGCCCGGGGATAATTACATTGACCCCCAATCAATTGCACACATTAAAGATATTCCCAATGCAATGCTGGTAAAAGAACATCCCAATCCATCGAATTTCGGGGTTGTAATGCTGGAAAACGGTTGTGTAACCCAGATTATCGAGAAACCTGAACATGCCCCCAGCTTCATGGTGAGTACCGGCATTTACTCCCTGAAAAAGGATTTCTTCTCCAAAATACACGGAAATGACATCACTGACGCAATCTCTTTGATGATCGATGAAGGGGAGCAGATTCAGGCAATTCCTGCTGATGACTGGCAGGATGCAATCTTTGCATGGGATCTGCTCAAGATGAACCGTCGCCTTTTGAGCACCCTCACCCCCGCCCGGGAGGGAACTACAAGCAGGCAGACCATCATTCAGGGGGCAGTAAGGATCGGGAAGTGCACATCAATAGGTCCCAATACCGTCATCACAGGACCGGTTATTATAGGAAATGATTGCACCATAGGTCCGAACTGTTGCATACTGCCCAACACAAGCATCGGTTCACGGGTCACGATTGAACCATTCACCTCCATAGGAAATACCCTGATCATGGATGATTCCATGATTGGATCACATTCCCTGATCAAGGATACTGTACTGGGGGAGCGGTGTACTCTTGCGGATCATACCTCTGCAAGCCCGGCGAGTGGTCTTTTAGAGATTGAAGGTTGTGTAACACGATCGGAATTCGGAGCAATCTTTGGAGATGGTGTGAAAGGCGGGTCGTTTTCCCTGTATCACAACTGCATTATCGGAAACAATGTAACTATTGAGGAACAGGGCTGTCTGAAATCCCGGAATATCCCGGACGGCTCTACGGTGATGTAACGTGTGCGGTATTGTCGGGTATGTCGGCAGGAGAGAAGCTGCACCCCTGATCGTTGAAGGATTGAAAAAACTCGAATATCGGGGATACGATTCATTCGGAGTGGCAACGATCGGAAAGTCCCTTGAACTGGATAAGCACAAGGGAAGAATATCTGAAAATGCCCGATCGGCTATACGGTTAAAAGGAAAGATCGGCATAGGTCACACGCGATGGGCAACCCATGGTATTCCAAATGATGCAAACGCACATCCCCATCTGGACTGTACAGGAACGATCGCCATTGTCCACAACGGGATCATTGAAAATTATGCAGAATTAAAAAGACAACTCAAAACCCGGGGGCATACGTTTCGTTCAGACACGGATACAGAAGTTGTCGTTCATCTCATAGAGGAGGAATATGGAAAGAAAAATGACCTCCTCCTTGCAGTCCAGACAGTTGTCCCGAAACTTGAAGGATCCTATGCCCTGCTTGTCATTGCTGATAATGAAGAACAGATGATCGTGGCAAGAAACGCAAGTCCGCTTGTGATCGGAATTGGTGACGGGGAGACCTTTGCTGCATCGGATATGACACCCATACTCGAACACACTGAACGCGCCATGTTTCTTGAGGATGGGGATATTGCCACCATCAGCGAGGGTGAGGTGACTATATACAATCAGGGAACCCGGGTAATACGACCCCTGGAACTTATAGACTGGTCACTTGAGGATGTTAAAAAAGGCGGGTTTGCACATTATATGCTCAAAGAGATCTATGAACAACCTCAGGCATTCTATAATACCATCCGTGCGGTAAATTCTGAAACACTTCCGGGTTTTGTCCATCATCCCACATCCATCACCGTTGTTGCCTGTGGCTCCTCATATCATTCCGGACTCATCTTTAAGTATCTCCTTGAAGAGTCCTGCAGGGTTCCCGTCCGGCTTGAATTTGCATCAGAGTACAAATATTATCCTCCCCCGGTTGAAGGACTGGTAATCGGTATCACCCAGTCCGGTGAGACTGCCGATACACTCACAGCACTCAAACAGGCAAAAGCACACAACTGCAGGACACTTGCAATCACCAATATATTAGGAAGTAGTGTGAGCCGGCTTGCCGATGTAACCATATTCATGCGGGCAGGACCTGAGATCAGCGTAGCTGCAACGAAATCATTTATCGCCCAGCTTGCTGTGCTGATGCAGATCGTCAACAATATCGCCGACAGAAAGTGCAACGATATGCTCCTGCATGCCCACCAGGCGATTGAGGAGATTCTGCTAATCGATCTTACTGATGCGATCTCAGTTTGTACTGGGGCTAAAGACATTTTTTATGTGGGTCGCGGTCCGTTCTATGCTGTTGCACTTGAAGGGGCACTGAAGATGAAGGAGATCTCGTACATCCATGCCGAGGGATATGCAGCAGGAGAACTCAAACACGGCCCGTTTGCCCTGCTCACATCGGAAACACCGGTCATTGCACTCTGCACACCGGGGGATACGTATGGGGTGATGGTTTCCAATATCAAAGAGATGAAAGCACGTGGTGCACCGGTGATTGCCATTGGAAGCGAGGGGGATAATGAACTTCCTGATATTGTCGATATTTTTATCCCAATTCCCAGCACTTCCCCCTTTGTTCAGGTGCTCACCAGCCTTGTGGTGCTCCAGCTTCTCGCTTATTATACAGCAGTTGCATTGGGGCGGGATGTCGATAGACCCAGAAATCTTGCAAAGAGCGTGACCGTTGAATGATTGAATATGGCATCAATAGTCTTGGCCCGGATGCACAGATATTCGAACCGGTGACCCTTGGTTTTCCCTCACGGGACAAGATGCAAAAAACCGGTTTTACAGGTACTACAATAGGAAAAAATTCAGTGATCCGCTCAGGTACCATCCTCTATTGCGATGTGATCGCAGGAGATTTTTTTCAGACAGGTCATAACGTGGTGATCCGCGAAGAGACCCGTATGGGAGATAGGGTTTCCATTGGTACGGCAACTGTAATTGATGGTCACACTACCATAGGAAACGATGTAAGCCTCCAGAGCCGGGTATACTTACCGACAAATACCCGGATAGGGAATCATGTTTTTGTCGGGCCAAATGCAATCTTCACAAATGACCGGTATCCTCCAAGCCGTATCGGTGGACTTGATGGCCCAATAATAAAAGATGGTGCCGCAATCGGAGCAAACGCTACCCTGCTTCCGGGAGTTTGTATCGGAAAAGGAGCACTTGTTGCTGCCGGCGCTATCGTGACCCGTGATGTACCCGATTATATGATGGCGATTGGTGCACCGGCAAAGATCAGGGATTTACCAAAGATAATGAAACCTGATACCAGGTAAACTAAAGCAAACAGCAAATCACAGCCCTTTAAAAACTACCGGATGCCTCATGAAGATTCTTCTTGTATCAACACAGGACTATATCCACCACCCCATCCCTTCACGCCACCATTACATATTCGAAGAACTGGCGCGCCACCATGAGGTACACGTTGCCCACTTTCATGTCAGCCGTGGGGAAACACGCCCTACCCGCCTCATAGTAGAAGAGGCAACACAATTCCCCTTTACCAGTCCCCTTTTACATTATACGTTCAATACTCCGTATCATTTCCATATATTCAACAAGATTATCCGTAACCAGGGCATTGATGTGGTGGTTGCTGCCCATGTGCTTGCCGGCACAGCAGTCATCCATGCAGCAAAAAAATACCAGGTGCCGGTCGTATTTGACCTCAAGGACTGGTTCCCTGACTCTGCTGCTGCGTATTTTAAAACCAGAGTTGTGCAGGAAACCGTCAGAAGAAGTGTCTGGGCAATTACGAAAAGAAACCTGACTCACAGTGATAAAATTACCACAGTCTCCCCTTCGCTTGTCGAAAAACTAAAAAGACACGGTTTTTCGGCAGATCTGATCACAAATGGCGTGGATACTGATATTTTCAAACCAATGGATGGGAGCGAAAAAAGAAAGGAACTTAACTTTCATGCAGATGATTTCATCATCGGGTTCTGCGGGAGTGTTGAACGCTGGTATGCCATTGATGAGATGATCAACGCCCTTCCGGAATTGATCCGATATCATCCTTCCACAAAAATACTGGTAGTTGGAGGTTCGCTGTTCACCAATTATGAAGCAGAACTAAAGAAACTGGTGGCGGATCTTGGCATTTCAGATCATGTGATTTTTGCCGGGACCAAACCCTATCATGAATTACCGCAGTATATCGCCTGCATGGATGTCTGCACCATCCCCCTCTCACCACCCCAGTGGGGAGATATTGCACTCCCCAACAAATTCTTTGAGTATTCAGCCTGTGGAAAACCGATCCTGATGCGGCCAATACCTGATGTTACCCGCATCGGGGGGCCTGATTTGTCGGTCTACCGGACGCAGGAAGAGTATATCTCAGAGATTAAGAGATTGATGAATAACCCGGTCACTTTTTCCATTAATCTCGAAAAATACAGTTGGAAAGAAAAAGCACGCGAGTTTGAGACTCTTTTACAGTCGATCCTCTGATAATTTCATCCAAATTTATTAATGATCACAACTTTAAACCTACTACCCACGAAAGGTTGGCCTTATGGTACTTTTAAATCTAAAAAACCGCCGAACGTATCTGATCATCGGCCTTGTAACCCTGTTCTCACTCTTCGCCCTCTGGCTCCGTCTCATTCCTATGTTTATGATGGGGAATACGGATATCCTGATGATGGTCGGAAGCGATGACCCGCTCTATAACCTGCGCCAGGTTGAACAGATGCTTGCCAATAATCTCGCATATGCCTGGTTTGATCCAATGACCCTGTATCCATCAGGTTCGACAATCTACTGGGGCCCCCTCTTCCCCATGATCATCGCTATCTGCTGTATGATCGCAGGTGCAACAACACGGCCGGAGATCATTGCTGTGGGTCTTGTGATTCCCGCTATCATGGCAGCAGCAATTGTTGTAATCATGTACTGGGTAGGAAAGACCTGCGGGGACTGGAAGACCGGCCTGCTGGCTTCCGGCTTTACGGCCATAGTTACAGGACAGTTCTTCTACCGCTCGTTATATGGCTATATGGATCACCATATCGCAGAAGTCCTCTTTTCCACCCTCTTCTGCTTATTCTACATGTATGCCCTCCTTTCAGAGAAAGAGAAGATAATTGATCTGAAAAATATTCAAACTTACAAAAAAACAGCCGTATTATCTGCATTGGCGGGTATTGCATACCTGCTTGGCCTCTTTGTGATGCCGACAATGATCCTCTTTGCAATGATTGCGGGAATATTTACGGTAATACAGTTCGTCATCGATGTTCACAAAAACCGGACGAGCGAGTATCTTGTCATCATCAACTTCGTCGTATTTGCCATTGCATCACTGGGACTTGTTTTATTTGGTTTCAAAGACCCCGGCATGGGTCTTTCCACCTACTCGTTCGGTCATATCTTCGCATATATCGGCTTGATCGTTGGTACGGTTGTGCTCTATCTTATTGCCCGCTACTTAAGAGGAAAAAATTGGTACTTCTATCCTGCTACGCTTCTTGGATGTGGAATCTTCTTTGCCCTGGTACTGTTTGTCGTAAGTCCTGCCCTCTTTAACCTGCTCATCGGTAATCTCTTCGCATTTTTCGGGCAGCAGGCGATCACCAACACGGTCCAGGAGGCACGGGGGTGGGGGACAGATCTTGCATGGATGACCTTTAACTACGGCCTTGTTCTGATGGTTGGGGGAATTCTGGTCATGGCGTATAACAACCTGCGGGATGAACATCCTGAACAGGTATTTGCGCTTGTCTGGTCGCTTATCATGTTGTTATCTACCTGGCAGCATGTCAGGTACGAATATTATCTTGCCATAAACATCGCGCTCCTGTCAGCGGTCTGTGTAAGTTTTGTCTGGACAAAAGGGCGGGATGATATCTGCCGGCTTGTATCCGGCATCTCCCCTGATTCACACCCGGAGGAACCAGCAGATGAGACCCCTGCAAGGGGCAAAAAATCAAAAAAATCCACTAAAAAGAGTGCGGGGCATCCACGATCCAATTACCTGATGGTCGGATTGATTGTTATCATCGCTGGATTGGGTATATTATTTGCTTATACTTCAGTTTCATTCAGCTATTCCAATGCAGTAAGCAACCCGATAAACATGAACCCGGACTGGCGTGAGTCCCTTGACTGGTTGGGGAATAACACCCCAGATCCGGGAGTGAACTATTACACCATCTTCGATCCAAAGACCTTCAAATTCCCGGAAGGGTCGTATGGAGTCATGTCCTGGTGGGACTATGGGCATATGATTACCTATATCTCAAAGCGGATCCCCAATGCCAACCCGTTCCAGCAAGGTGTGGCTGGAGGGACTGGATCGGCTGACTATTTCATGTCCACTTCAGAGGAAACAGCAAATGGCATTCTTGATCATCTTGGCACCCGGTATATTATTACGGATATTGAGATGGACACGGGGAAGTTCTGGGCGATGTCAACATGGTATAACAGCTCTCTTGCCACTGCCCCCTACCAGATGACACTGCTTGCACCCGGGCGGAACAATCCCAATAGTTATGAGCCCGCCCTGATGAACAAACAATCCTATTACCTCACAACTGTATCCCGGCTCCACAACTTTGACGGCTCGATGACCCCCGCTTCAAATGTTTACTACATCGAGTATGCAGATCCGGAGATTACACAAGTCACGCTGCCGGTAATCACGGGAGCAGAAGCGATGAATGCCTCTGATGCAGTACGCCGCGTTGATGAATATAACTTAAAAGCACCTGCCGGATATCATGCGATTGCCCTTAGCCCTGCAATCACACTCCCGGTAGATACAGTTCCGGCACTGCTTCACTACCGGCTCGTCCATGAGTCCCCCAGCAATGTCTTCAATGCAAAGACACCGGACGTGAAGTACGTGAAAGTCTTTGAATACGTCAAAGGAGCGCATATTAAGGGAGACGGAATTATTGAAGTCCCTGTTATCTCTAACACTGGCAGGGAGTACACCTACAGACAGGAGAGTGTCAACGGTGAGTTTATTGTGCCATACTCCACTTCCGGCAATCCTTATGATGTCAAAACTACCGGAAAATACAAGGTAGTTTTGAGCGGGAAGCAATACGATGTACCGGAATCTGCGGTAATGCAGGGAACACTTATCCAGTAATTTCCTCACTTCTTTTTTCTCATTTTAAAAAGCCAACAATTTTCAAAGATTGGAAGTAAAGTACCGATCAGCAATTATGGTCAGGTGTTCCGCAATTACCGGGGGTATTTTCTCCCGACATAATATCAAAAACCATGATGAGAGCAGCGCCCGCATGGATGCAGCATGTGCAGGTGTGCCTGATGGGATACAGATCATTGAACCAGAGATTGCACAAGAAGAAGATCTCCTCCGCGTCCACACCCGTTCACATGTCCACATGATACGCGAGTTTTCCTCACATGGGGGACAACATTTCATCGACCAGGACACCTATGTCAACGGCGAGTCATTCGAAGTCGCTTCCTTTGCGGCCGGTGCTGCAATTGATGCAGTGCACCGTTCAATCGATGGCGAACATAGCTTTGCCCTTGTCCGCCCACCAGGACACCACGCAGAACCGGACAGGGCAATGGGATTCTGTATTTTTAATAATGCTGCGATTGCAGCATCTGTAGCTCTTGACCGCGTTGAACGAGTCGCCATTATTGACTGGGATCTTCATCATGGGAATGGTACACAGAAGATATTTTATACGGATGACCGGGTGCTCTATTGCTCCATTCACCAGGGAAACATATTCCCACACACCGGCTGGATAGATGAAATTGGTTCTGGGAAAGGTAAAGGGTACACCATCAATGCACCGCTGCGATCAGGATCAACCATTGCAGATTACCAATGCGTCTTTGAACAGGTGTTCATTCCCGCTCTTGAACAGTTCAGACCGGATGTAGTGATTGTTTCTGCTGGTCAGGATGCACTATCAGACGATCCGAAGAGCGATATGTTATTATTTCCCGGGGATTTCGGCACACTTACCCGAATATTACAGGATGCAGCGGAACACCCTCTGGCCCTGGTCCTTGAAGGGGGTTATGGCCCTTCGCATGGGGATGCGATCAGCGCAATATTCTCCGCACTCAAAGGGTCTTCTGATCTTCCGGAACCAGAGGGGGAACCACATAGAACAACACAGGATATTGTCGCTGCGCTCACCAGACTGACAAC
The DNA here is from genome assembly GCA_030651815.1 of Methanoregula sp. Classification (GTDB taxonomy): domain Archaea; phylum Halobacteriota; class Methanomicrobia; order Methanomicrobiales; family Methanospirillaceae; genus Methanoregula. The sequence goes on along the minus strand of JAUSBW010000074.1, from coordinate 6,752 downwards.
CTGAACGGTGGATTGAAACTCATAAAAACACATTTATAGATTCAGGGATCTCATTTTCAATTATGTTATCTGAAGAGGTTGTCCAAGGCATGAGAGTGCGGTATCCGAGAACCGGGACAACCGGCACCATCCTTCGGATCGAACACATTCGGGGGGATATTTTTGCCGAGCTGGACAGTACAAATCTCCTGTACCGTATTGACCAGCTGATCCCGGCATCCGGTTCTGATAAAGTCACGGTTTCCATTAGTGAAGATGCAAAAAAAGTCATTGAAAGGGAACGTGCATTTGCTGCGGGAAATGAAATGACAGAGGCATTAAAAAATATCGACCAGAGTTGTGAGGGCGGGGGTTAATCCACCTTTCAACTCGTTGTCAGTTTTTCTGATGCAACTCCATTTTAACAATGACCATTTTTTCATTCAAAAATGTGCGTAACAGTTCGATAACCCCGCCTCATTCATAACAAAGAATTGATAAAATAATACTGCATACAATGCGCAGACATCGGGTGAAAAATCGGAGAATTGCTTTATTTCCCAGATGGTTTGGTTTGACTGGTTATGTATAAGTATGACAATAATATATAGAGTAAGGAGGTTCGATTTCATTTGCTAGATGTGACAGTTCCCAGTGTCAATATAGGAGTTGTGGGTCATGTCGACCATGGCAAAACCACGCTCGTCAATGCGCTTACCGGTACATGGACAGACCGGCACAGCGAGGAGGTGAAGCGGGGTATCTCAATCCGACTCGGTTATGCTGACGCGACATTTTACCGGTGCGACAAATGTGAAGGAGCAGGGGCCTTCTCCACACATCCCGAATGCCCGGCCTGTGGTGGAACCGGCGCACCATTCCGCTCCATATCATTTGTGGATGCACCCGGGCACGAGACACTCATGGCGACAATGTTGTCCGGTTCTGCACTTATGGATGGAGCGATGCTTGTGATTGCTGCAAGCGAAAAATGCCCGCAGCCACAGACAAAAGAACATTTAATGGCACTGGAACTTGTCGGTATTAAGAATATCGTGATCGTCCAGAGCAAGATCGATGTGGTAAGCCAGAAAGAGGCAATCGATAACTACCAAGAGATCAAGGCTTTTGTCAAGGGCACCATAGCAGAAAATGCACCCATCGTACCTGTGTCATCTCAGAAGGGAATCAACATGGGGGCACTCGTGCAGGCTCTTGACGGGACAATTCCTGAACCTGTTCGGGATCCGGATGCAGAACCCTTAATGCTGATCGCACGTTCATTCGATGTCAATAAACCCGGCTGCAACTGGAAAGATGTGAAAGGCGGTGTTGTCGGGGGGTCTCTTATACGGGGCATCCTCCGCGCAGATGAGAAGATCGAGATCCGCCCGGGCAGGCAGACACAGGTAGAGAATAAGATCAAATGGATTCCCATCACCACAACGATCACATCCATCAATGCCGGTTCCAAGCATGTGGAAGCGGCAACACCTGGAGGACTCCTCGGGGTGGGCACAAAACTCGACCCGGCACTGACTAAAAGCGATGCGCTTGCCGGCCAGGTGCTTGGACACGAGGGTAAACTTCCCCCGGTCTGGGAAAAGATCCGGTGCAGTGTAACCCTGATGGAGCGGGTTGTAGGAGCTACAAGCGAGCTTATCATCGAACCGCTCAAGCACAGCGAACCTTTGATGCTCTCTGTCGGTACAGCAGTTACCGTAGGGGTTGTGAGCAATACAAAGAAAGATCACGTTGAGATTGCGCTGAAGCGACCCGTATGTGCAGAAATCGGTTCGAGGATCGCTATCAGCCGGCAGGTGGGAGCACGCTGGCGGTTAATCGGGATGGGTGTGCTGGGCGAGTGAAGGTCCTGCTGGATGCCAACGCCCTCATGATGCCGGCACAGTTCCAGATCGATCTCTTCGATGAGCTTCGGATGCTCATCGGGGCATTTGACCCGGTTGTACTCCCCGGAGTATTACAGGAGTTAAACGGACTTACCCGTGCAAAAGGCCGGGATGGTGCAGCTGCACGCTGCGCCCTTACGCTTGCCGAAAAATGCACAATTGCACAGAATGCAGATCTGAAAGCAGAATCGGTTGATGCACAGGTGGTCGAATATGCAGCCCAAAACAAGTGTCTGGTAGTCACAAATGACCGGAGCGTGAGAGACGCGCTGTTTGCACAGGGTATCGGTGTAATTTCATTAAGGAATCAGAAAAAACTGGAGATTTTACGGAGGTAAAAAATGTATCACAAATTGATGCTTGAGGATAAGGTGCGGGTGCCCCCCCAGAGGCTGGGCGAGAAACTCGAAAAAGTGATCCTTGAGGTTCTGCAGGAGCAGCTGGAAGGCAGCATAGATAAAGAGATCGGGATCTTCATCTGCGTAACAAAAGTACAGGATGTAGGAGAGGGAGAACTCGTAGCCGGTGACGGCGGTGTCTATTACGATGTGAAGTTTGAGGCAATGGTACTCAGGCTGGGATTACAAGAAGTCATCGAAGGACTGGTTGTCGAAACCACAAGCTTCGGCGCATTTGTGAGCCTCGGCCCCATCGATGCGATGCTTCACGTGAGCCAGATTTCAGACGAGTATATCAACTACGATGAGAAGAACGCCCGGCTCATCTGCCAGGAGTCAAAGAGATTTATTGGTGTGGGCGACGTCGTCCGCGTCCGCGTGGTGACACTCTCCTTAAACGAGCGGGAACCGCGTGACAGCAAGATCGGTCTGACCATGCGGCAGACTGGCCTTGGCACCGCACTCTGGCTCGAAGAAGAGATGAACAAGGAAAAAGAGAGGGCCAACAACCCGGAAGGTGCAGCAAAAGAACGTGCACCCGAGAGATCAAAGGGCAAGAGGAAGGGGCATGCCTCCGGCGAATAGGAAGAAGCAGGGAAAGGTCTGCCGCGACTGTCACCGTGTAGTTGACGGTGAGAACTGTGTCATCTGCGGTACTACCAACTTAAGCGAGGACTGGTCTGGTTACCTCGTCATCATTGATCCGGAAAATTCCGAAGTGGCAAAAAGGATGGGCATCAAACTTCCGGGCCGCTACGCACTGAAGGTTCGTTGATGCTCACCCTTCCTAAAGAGCACAGGAAGCTCTTCAAGGAACCATTTGGGGAATTACACCAGAGTATTGAGGAGATCATCCAACTCATCTCCAGCAGTACAGTATACGCAGTGGGAGATATTGTCACCCATAACCTTCAGAGGAACGGGATCACCCCCGCGATTGCGGTGATCGATGGGCATACCATGAGATCCCCCTGCAACCAGATGCCGGCACTTCGGGGCGAGTGTATCAACGTTAAAAACCCTGCCGGTACCATCACCGATGAGTTGATACACGCGCTCACTTACGCGGTTTTGCATCCACCGGTAACAATCAATGTGGATGGGGAAGAAGATCTCGCGGTTATCCCGCTTATTCTCGCAGCTCCGTTGGGGGCAATTGTACTCTATGGTCAGCCGCACAAGGGTGTTGTTATGCGCACTGTGAATCGTGAAGCACAGCAGACTGCACAGCATTTACTTAACCATTTTATCCGCACAGATGCATAAATTCTCATTTTAACCGCAACACGAGCACTTTTCTTTTCCAGATATCGTTTGTACCGGATGATTTTTGTTTCTCCGGATAAGGTCATAGTTTAAATAAACCGCTTTCCAATAATTACAGGATATCGATGGACTTTGAGATCACCAATGATAAAAGAAATGAGCTTTTATCCAGAAGAGAGGTTCAGTTTACCCTCAAATATGATGGAGCGACGCCATCCCGCATGCAGATCATCGGCAAACTCTGCGCACTGCTCAATATAAAGGAGCACCAGATCACCCTTGACACGCTGCACAGCAGCTTCGGTAAAACTGAAATCAGCGGTTCAGCCCGCATCTACGAGACCGAAGAGGTCAGGAACAAGACCGAGCGGCCGCACCTTGCAGCGCGCGGTATGCCAAAGCCCAAGGAAGAGGCATAACAATGGCAGCACCTAAGAAAGGAGCAAAAGCCAAAGGACCCCAGAGGGGTGCGCACTTCAAGGTTGAAGGCGAAAAGATCACCACCGCAAAGAAATACTGCCCGCGCTGCGGACCCGGTATCATGATGGCGGACCACAAGGATCGCCTTACCTGCGGCAAGTGCGGATACACTGAATTCAGAAAATAGATCCAATGCCTGTTTTTGGGCAGATACTCGGTATTGAGGGCACAGCCTGGAACCTCAGTGCCGCTCTTTTTGATCGCGATCTCATCGCGCTGGTTTCACGACCCTATAGCCCGGCACAGGGAGGTATACACCCAAGGGAAGCAGCCCGGCATCACGCCTCAGTGATGAAAGAGATTATCGGTTCTGTGCTCACTGAGCCTGATAAGATTACCGGCATTGCTTTTTCCCAAGGGCCGGGACTCGGTCCCTGCCTGCGGACTGTGGCGACGGCAGCACGATCACTGGCACTTGCTCTTGACGTTCCCTTAATAGGAGTCAATCACTGCGTTGCCCATATAGAGATCGGGTGTTTTGCTACAGGCTGCCGCGATCCTATTGTGCTGTACGCAAGCGGGGCAAATACACAAGTGATCGGGTACCTGAACGGACGGTACCGGATCTTTGGAGAGACGCTCGACATCGGGATTGGTAATGCCCTGGATAAATTTGCCCGCTCAAAAATGCTCCCGCATCCCGGAGGCCCTATCATAGAAGCACAGGGAAAACATGGGCAGTACATCGAACTCCCGTATACCGTGAAGGGAATGGATCTTGCCTTCTCCGGTCTTGTTTCTGCAGCAAAGGACAGTAAGGCACCTATGCCGGATGTCTGTTACAGCCTGCAGGAGACCGCGTTTGCAATGTGCGTGGAAGTCACCGAACGGGCACTGTCACTTGCCGGGAAAAATGAAGTGCTGCTTGTCGGGGGAGTGGGCGCAAACAAGCGCCTGCAGGAAATGCTCCGGACAATGTGTGAAGATCGCGGTGCGCAGTTCTTTGTTCCCGAGCAGAAATACCTCGGGGACAACGGCGCGATGATCGCTTATACCGGTAAACTGATGCTGGAGAGCGGATTGTCACTCCCCATCGAAGCGTCCCAGATCAACCCCTCCTTCCGCTCTGATGAGGTTGCGGTGACATGGAAGCATGATATCACCGGTTCGAAGGAAAAACTGCCTGCTGTTGACGGAACACCAAAGCAGGGGGCTGAAGCCATCATCACGTTCCATAACGGTTATGCAAAGAAGCAAAGGGTCTCGAAACGTTACCGTGTCCCTTCCCTGGACAAGCGTCTGATCGCAGAACGGACGAGGGCAGAAGCACGGCTTATCCACACAGCCCGTAAGGGTGGCGTGCCCACACCGATCATGAGTGACATCACTCCTGATACTATTGTGATGGAGGAAGTGCAGGGAACACTGCTCACCCATGCGTTGAATGAGCCCCATGTTCTGGAAGCGGGCAGGATGATCGGGAATCTTCACAAGGCGGGCATTATGCATGGGGATCTCACGACAAGTAACCTGATCCTGCGAAAAAGCGATGGGAAATGCGTACTAATCGATTTCGGGCTTGCACAAGCAACTACCGAGATCGAACAAAGAGGTGTGGATATTCATGTGCTGTTCCAGACACTGGAAAGCACAGCACCAGACCATGCCGATGTACTCAAGGCAGCATTCATAGCAGGATATACAGAAACTTTTGAAGGTGCTGCTGATGTCATCCATCGCGAACATGAGATTGAACTGAGGGGAAGATACCTGTGAAACTGACGATGGTCACCAGTAATGCGAACAAGGCAGTGGAGGTTGCTGCTTTTTTTGGCGGTGCACTTGAAGTAACGCACATATCACTCGATATACCTGAGCACCGCTCTGATGATGTGGGTGAGATTGCAAGAGGTAAGGCGCAGTATGCCTATGACCATCTCCAGACACCGCTCATTGTCGACGATACCGGTTTTTCCATAGATGCCCTGAACGGGTTTCCCGGGCCGTACGCTGCATATGTCCTGCACACGATCGGCAATCCCGGGATCCTCAAACTTATGGACGGTATACAAAACCGGGGTGCACACTTCACCACTGCTATCGCATTTGCGGATGAATCCGTAATTCATGTATTCACCGGAACAATACATGGCAGCATCACTGCCTCTCCGCGAGGGAATAACGGGTTTGGCTACGATCCGATTGTTGACATAAACGGAAAGACTCTCGCGGAAATGTCCCTTGAGGAAAAGAGCGTTATCTCGCACCGTGCTCTTGCCCTGGCAGAATTCCGTGACTGGTATCTTAAAAAATCCAATCCGTAAGCCAATAACGCAAATGGTTAATATGTCTTACAGCTTTGTTATAAGGGCATACAGGAGTGTATTTCAATGGCAAAATTCCCTGAAGCCGAAGCCCGGTTACTCAACGTAAAGATATGTATGCATTGCAACGCCCGCAATGCGATCCGCGCAACCAGTTGCCGCAAATGCGGTTACACGAACCTGCGCCCCAAGAACAAAGAGCGAAAAGCGTAATTGATAGATTCACTATTTTTTCTCTTTTTTTGGTTTTCAACGAAAACAGAATTTTTAAAAAAAACGGGAGTAAAAGTCACCATGACTTTCATGCACGTTTGTTGACATCTCCCACGACTAAAGTCGTGGGATTCTCACTTCATCGACCTGAACGTATCCCAGTACATTGACTGGAACAGAGGATCTGGTTTCCATGAGCGTAGATTCGGGTGTGCCCCACCCTACAGAGAATGCTCTTTTTC
>JAUSBW010000154.1 GCA_030651815.1 Methanoregula sp. | reverse complement strand
CAGATATGCTGATCTATCCATTCAGCGAGCTTTTTCTCCCGTTCTGGTGTGGTACTTTGTGCACATGAGTATTATATTGCATGTCAATATATATAGATCTTTCCATATAATTTGGATAATCTCATTTTCTAACTTGACAATGTAGAGTTAATAACCCGGTCACACTTTCCGGATCTCATTGTAGAGCGAGACTACCGATAAGCTCACGAGATTGAGTGTTGTCGCAACATACCAGAGGGGTATCTCTAACGGAGAGAGTGTCGCAATCCAGCCTGACCAGAGCATCAGGCAGATGATCGAGAACGAAAGCAGGGTATCGAGTGCAAGAAATACCATCGGCCGGGAAAAGAAACGCCCGATCTGGGCTAACGTGCAGCACTCAAACCGGGCCTTAAGGTGCAACAGATCCTGCAGCGAGTATACACAGTTCATCAAGAGGTCTGCAATTGCCCAGATGATGATCAGCCATCCAGCCACTGCAAACAATGACCCCGCCGCCGCTCCTGCCCGCAGGATGCTGATCCCAAAGATCATCTTATAGATACAGAATGGAACGCCGATCGTCAGGCTCAGAAAGAACGGGCGCAGGAAAAACCGCTGGATTGCATCCGACTCCCGTGCATACCTGCACGCAGGTGCATCACCGTCGCCAGCCTGCCCGCAACCGGGTGAAGGGGAGTCAGCCATGTGTCAGGGAGAGTATGGTGTGGCACGGATATATCTGCTGCGACCCGGTGCTTTTTTGTATTGAGTGGTCAATACGGTACCGGGGGCCGGGTGGAATCGCGTTTGAGTGCCATCAGTGCGGGGAGTGCTGTTCCCATCTGGGGCTTGTCCATAGTATACGTAAAGATCTCGGTAACTTCCACTTTATTGTGTACAACCAGTACACATCTGATGAAACCGAAGTAACCGTAGATCCCGATAAGCACGAACTCTTCTTAGACAAGAGCATATTTGCAAAACTTCCCGAGGCATGCCCGTTCTTCCGGCATATGCCTAGCAGCGAGAAAGCGTACTGTACCATCCACCTGACACGGCCGGATATCTGCCAGGATTTCTCCTGCTGGCGGCTGCTAATCCTCAATCATACCGGGCGGCGGGTAGGACGCGTAATGTTCCGGCGCTCGCTTGTCACCGAAGATGCCTTCTTAAACCGGTGCTGGGAAGAATGCATCGACCCGTTACCGGAGACCGATGACACCGTATGGGATAAGGAGGTAGTCCGTATTCTCACGCGGGCGGGTTATACAGTGCGGCAATAATTGCGTCAATCAGCAAAGTCTATAGTGTATGCAACCCACTGGCACAAATATTTCCAGTGTCTGGTTGCAGAAGTACATGGACCAGAACGAAAAAACAATAACCCTGTTACACGAAACGACAAGGGTGACTGCTCTTTCCGTACCGGATTTTTTTCTGGCCCTCTACGCAGTTCTCAATATCATTACGTTTCTTCTCTATGCAAATGACAAGAAGCTAGCAAAAATCAATGCATGGCGGACACCGGAGAACCTGCTGCTGCTGGTTGCTGCATTCGGCCCCTTTGGTGCATACGGGGCGATGCTAATCTATCGGCACAAGACCCGTAAACTGAAATTTTACCTTGTGCCGGTATTTCTGTTCGTTCATGTTGTGGCAATTATCTCCCTGTTACGGTAATTTTCCTGATTTACACAGGATCAGCGTGTGATACAGATGGAATCTTAGCACTGCGATAAATCGACACGATACCGTCACCAAGTAAAAAATCACAACAAAACGATAGCAGAAAATGAAAAAATTTATGAGATTAGAACCGGGGTTTCCGGTGTTTCGGGAGGCAGTCCCTGCAGTATACAGGCCTGCCCTCGGTTGGCTTAAAGGGTACTTCGCATTCCTTCCCACAGTCTGAACAGGATACTTTTGTCATTTCTCGTGGGCCCTGGTCTCTTGCGCCGCCAAAATTTCTCTGGCCGCCAAATTTATTTTCTCCAAACATGTTAGTTCTCAAACAGTCAATTGAATAACTGTACTATAATATTGGTTGCGGTGGTTTATAAAAAGTGCGATACTACCTGGAAAAGCTCAGCAAATAGGTTGCCGTGTCATGGCAATAAACAGAACGGTGGAGGCAGGCGTCTTACATCAGGAAATTCCTGTTACCAAAAAAACCCCGCATTTTATTACCCCGCCTCCCAAAACTCTTGTAGATGCGAACCAACCGTCACGAGTATTTCCTCGACCTTGCCCTGCGGTGCGCTCACCAGGGGACCTGCCTCCGCCGAAACTTTGGCGCGATCATTGTGGATGAATACAATACGATAGTCTCGACCGGCTACACGGGAGCCCCCCGTAAACAGATGGACTGCACGGAGCTCAACCGCTGCTGGCGAAAGGATCACAACATCCCGTCCGGCTCCAACTACGAGCGGTGCCGGAGCGTGCACGCCGAGATGAATGCCCTGCTGCAGGCCGGTAAACTCGCCCGGGGATGCACGCTCTACCTTGCGGGATTCGATGTCGAGACCGAAGCGCTCACCCGGATCTGGCCATGCTTCCTCTGCTCGAAGATGATTGTGAACTCCGGAGTCACCAATGTGATCATGCGCACAGGCCAAACGGAGCACCGCGAGATGGACCCGATGGTGCTCTACCAGATGCGGAGCCGGGAATCGCTGGGTGAGGACGGGAAATAATTTTTATCGCAGTGCTGTTAAAAAAATGACCTGGAAAAAAAGGTGCGGGCATCTTTTACTTTGTGCCTTTGGCCTTCTGCCGTGACTGCTCCTCTTCCATCAGCAGGTTGATCACCGTTTCAGAAATATCCCCGGCATACTCACCAGCCCTCCGGATACTCTCTGCTATGTACCCGACATGGATTGCCACAAGAGTATCCTGCTTGAGTACAAGATTGTTGATATCCCCGCAGATTGTTTCCAGTGCATGGACCGATTCGATATTCCGGTTCGCGTCCTTCATATCGGCATTAAAAAACGAGATGATGCTCCGGTCAAAGTTCTCCATAGACAGTGAACTTGCCTTCCTGACTGCTGCAAGTATCTTTTCGTCGAGTTCCCCCATTATGATCGGCGGGGTGTTCTCGGCAATCCTGACGGCATGGTCCGCGATCCGTTCGATGATCCGACTGAGCATGTAATAGTGCATCGCCATGCTTGTCGAGATTCCCATCTTCCTGGACAGGGATGCATTCAGCATGATCATATTGGTCTGCCGGGCGATCAGCCAGTTGAGCCGGTCCACATCCATGTCCCGGTTGACTACATCATCAGAAAGCGCCTTGTTGCGTATTTCTAAGGCAGCGATTGCATCCTCGTGCATGGTCTTGGCGATTACAAACATACGCCTGATGGTATTTTCAAACGGCATCTCGGAGGGGTTGAGGAGATCTTTTATTGCAATCATCGATTCGGTCTCCTCAACCACTTCCTGGCCGATTGTCATCTGGGAAAAGTCCCGGACAACGGTGCGGACAAACGGAGGAAAGCGCTGTTTTGTGGTTAGCCGGATCACGGTGAACCCGGTGATGTATGTCCCAATAAGCAGGCGGAAGAGAAACGCCGGGTCGGCAACGGTGCTACAGTCGATCTCCTTGATCCGCTGGAGGGGTTCTTCAGTGATCTTTGTAGTGACCAGCAGCGTCCCGTCCGGTTGCGCAATAAGCCCGACTGGATCATTTTTCTTAATGCCTTGTTCCCCCGCCCAGTCTTTTGGAAGTGTCACCACAAACGATGCACCCCCGGTTACCTGCACCCGCCGGATCTCCATGTCTCACCTCATATTACTATAGTAAACTGATTTCACTATGTTACTCTATTCTCATCTTTAAGATATATACTCATGTATAGTCTATGGCGAAAAACAGTATATCAGCCCCGGGGCAATGGATGATGGAACATCATGAAAGCAAACTGGAGCTCATCGTTACTCATCACCTTTGGCCTTGCCATACTGCTTATCGCAGCGATGGCAGTTGCAGGCTGTACTGACACCGCAAACAAGAACACTCCGGTATCTGCCGCACCGGTCTCAACACCGGCAGCGGTTGTCACCGCACAGGAATCTGCCCCGGCAGCAACACCGGCAGCACCCGTTATGACTACCGCACCCGCGGCACCGAAACAGAAACAGACCATAAAGATCAGCGGTTCGACTACTGTCCTGCCCATTGTCCAGAAAGCAGCTGACCAGTACATGGCCGCCCACCCTGAAGCAGACATCCAGATATCCGGTGGCGGATCCGGTGGCGGCATACAGGCAATCGGTGCAAAGACCGTTGACATCGGGATGTCGTCCCGTGAAGTGACCAGAGATGAAATGGCAAAGAACCCTGCATTCGTGGTCACTACGGTTGCACAGGATGGTATCGCTATCGTTGTGAACCCGGTTAACACTGCCCAGTACCTCACCCTTGACCAGATCAAGAACATCTACCTCGGAAAGATCACCAGGTGGTCCGAGATCACCGGCGCCGATATCCCCGGCACGAACAACCAGATTGTTATCATCGGACGGGACAGTGCATCCGGTACCCGGGTCTACTTCGATGAGACCCTGCTGCTGAAGGCAACCCCGATCAACAAGATGCTCGAGAAGAACTCCAATGGCGCAGTCCTCCAGACAGTAGCCCAGACCCCCGGGTCGATCGGATACGTCTCTATCGGGTTTGTGAGCAGGGATGTCAAGGCACTCCCCGTCTGGTATAATGCCCGGAATATTGTTTCCCCCACCCTTGACAATGTAAAGAGCAAAACCTACCCGGTCTCCCGTGACCTCTACGTCATCACCAACGGTCAGCCCAGCGGCCTTGCCGGTGACTTCATCAAGTACATCCACAGCGCTGACGGCCAGAAGATTGTAGCCGATGAAGGCTACGTGACCCTTAACTAAGCCGTGATGCAGGCAACAGGAACAACCCCATTTTTTCTTTAAAAAAGGAGACGAGGAACCATGAAATTTACAAAAAAAACCGACGGTGTCTTTACCGCCTCCAAAGGCACTGCCCGGTTATCCGTTCTCAAAGAACAGTCCGTTAAAACCGTTTTCTTCTTTGCAGCCTTCTTTGCCGTAATCGTAGTCTCATTCATCCTGCTCTTCCTGTTACGGGACGGTTACCCGATCTTTGTGCAGGTCGGTTTACCCAACTTCCTCCTTGGTCCCGACTGGGCACCGACTGCGGTTGTACCGTTGTATGGTATCTTTCCGCTCATTGTCGGAACCCTGTTAGTCACCATCGGGGCAATGGTCTTTGCTGTCCCGCTTTCTATCGGCTGTGCAATCTATCTCTCTGAGCTCGCATCCCCCCGGACCAAAAAGTGCCTCAAGCCGGCAGTTGAACTGCTGGCCGGCATCCCCTCCGTGGTGTACGGGTTCTTCGGACTCATTGTTCTCACTGATTTTATCCGGGTGAGCTTCGATATCCCCACTGGAGAAACCTGGCTTGCGGCTTCGCTGCTGCTCGGTGTTATGGCCCTTCCCACGATTATCAGTGTCTCTGAGGATGCCATTAGTTCAGTTCCCCACGAGTATAAAGAGGGCTCGCTCGCCATAGGGGCAACCCGCTGGCAGACGATCAGCCGGGTGCTGGTGCCGGCAGCCCTATCGGGTATTGCAGCGGCTGTTATCCTTGGCATCGGCAGGGTAGTCGGTGAGACCATGGCAGTGCTGATGGTGGCCGGTAACGCAGCCATCACCCCCGACCCGATCTGGAATATTCTCTCACCCTTAAGGACATTGACCGCTACGCTCGGCATCGAGATGGGCGAGGTATCGGTCGGCAGTGAGCACTACAGTGCCCTGTTCGGCATTGCCGTTATCCTGCTCATCATCACGCTCATCATCAACCTTTCCGCAGTAGCCATCCTGCGTCATCTTAAGGAGGGGAGAACAAAAGGGCCGGCACCAAAACTGCTCGTGTCTTCCGCCACAAAAGAATCCCTTGCACGGTTTTTCGAAGTGATCGGTATTGCTGTTTTACTGGTCTTCCTCCTCGCCGCCGCACCGTGGTGGCTTGCAGCCTTTGTACTGCTCATTCCCGGGGCATGGTATTTCGGCAGGGACCGTCTTTCCCAGAAACATATCCAGACTATCGCATTCTGCCTTGTCGGCCTTGCGACCGTCATCGTACTTGCCATTCTGGTCATCATCCTGCAAGACATTGTCGTGCACGGGCTTCCGGCACTCTCGTGGGAGTTCTTAACCCAGCCCCCTAAGGATCTCGGCCGGGCCGGGGGGATCTTCCCGGCGATCATCGGCACGCTCTACCTCGTGATGGGTGCGATTGCGATTGCGCTGCCTCTTGGCATGGGGGCGGCCATTTATCTCGTGGAATACACGCGGGAAGGACGGATCACCCGGCTCATCCGTACCAGTGTTGACCTGCTCAATGGAACGCCGTCGATCGTCTTTGGTCTCTTCGGGTTTGCGTTTATCGTGCTCTATCTCAATGTCGGCGTCTCGCTGCTGGCCGGGCAGGTCACGCTCGCCCTGATGGTGCTGCCAACCATGATTCGCACCACCGAAGAATCGTTGAAAAATATCCCGCAGTCATTGCGGGAAGGCAGCCTGGCACTGGGGGCCACCCAATGGCAGACGATCAGCCGCGTTGTCATCCCCCCGGCAGTGCCGGGGATTGTGACCGGTGCGATCCTCTCTATCGGGAGAGCCGCAGGAGAGACTGCGCCGATCATGTTCACCGCAGTGATCTTTTCGTCGCGGTTCTTACCCGACTCGGTCTTCCAGCCGGTCATGGCGTTACCCTATCACCTCTTCATACTGGCAACCAATGTGCCCGGTTCGTCCACCAACAAATACGGCACTGCACTGGTCCTGCTCCTGCTCGTTATCGGGTTCTACTCGGTTGCGATCTTTGTAAGAACACATTTCCAGAACAAGGCAAGGGGATAAAAAAATGTCAGAATCTGCAATTATCACAACAAATAATGTAAACCTCTGGTATCACGAGAAGCAAGCGCTTCAGTCAGTCTCGATAAAAATCCCGAGGAACCGGGTGACTGCCCTGATCGGCCCTTCGGGCTGCGGGAAATCTACCCTGCTGCGCTGTTTCAACCGGTTGAACGATCTCATCGATCATGTGAAGTGCACCGGTGAGATCACGCTCGATGATGAGAACATCTACGCCCCTTCGACCGATGTGGTGACACTCAGGAAGAAAGTCGGCATGGTCTTCCAGAAACCCAACCCGTTCCCGAAATCCATCTATGAGAATGTGGCATATGGCCCCCGGGTACATGGTATCAGGGATAAAGCCGAACTCGACAGGATTGTTGAGCAGAGTCTCCGCCATGCAGCGATCTGGGACGAGGTCAAAGAGCGGCTGAACGATTCTGCGCTCGGACTTTCCGGCGGCCAGCAGCAGCGGCTCTGTATTGCCCGAACGCTCGCGGTGGAACCCGAAGTGATCCTGATGGATGAGCCCTGTTCAGCGCTCGATCCGATTGCAACCGCAAAGATCGAAAATTTAATCGAGCGACTCAAGGAAGATTACACTGTTATCATCGTCACCCACAACATGCAGCAGGCGGCACGGGTGAGCGATTATACGGGCTTCATGTATCTCGGCAGACTGATCGAATGCGGAAAGACGGGGCAGATCTTCGAGCACCCGAAAGAAGAACTCACCGAGAATTATATCACCGGCAGGTTCGGGTAGACATCATGGCAGAAAAATTCCACACAGAACTCAACAATCTTCGAGCCGACACGCTGGAGATGGCGCATCTCGGTCGGTTCATGCTGCGGACGGCAGTGGATGCGCTCATCCGGCAGGACGCGGAACTGGCAGCCTCCGTTGTTGCACAAAAAGAAGAGATCCACCAGATGGAAGTCCGTCTCGAAGAGCACTGCTACCACCTGATCGCACTCAACCAGCCGATGGCAAAGGACATGCGGGTCATCGTCTGCACGCTCAAAGTGATCACGGCTTCGCTGCGTATAGGGCGGTACGGCAAGGTGATTGCAAATATTGTCAAAGAGATCTCGGACAAGCCGCACATAGCGAATCTGATGAGCATACCGCATATGGCAGACCTCGTGATCGACATGGTCGATGATGCAGTCGCTGCGTACGAGTCTGATAATCTCCGCCTTATTGATGATTTCTCGTCAAGAGATGATACGATCGATGCGCTCCGGCACTCGATCTTCCGCGAAGGGATCAGCTACATGATGGAAGACCCGAAGAACATCTCGCGTTGCACCCACTACATCATGGTGGCCCGGTATCTCGAACGGTGCGCTGACCATGCCTGCAAGATCGCAGAGAATGTCCAGTATATGGAGACGGGCGAACGGGTAGAGATCCACTAAAAAGGCAGGCCCAGCCAGGCAGGGTCATAGGAGACCTGTGGTGTATGTAACATGACCGGCTGTCTCCATTTCCTGTTCCCTTGAGCGTAGTTGCAACCCGCGGTATACCGGACCGGAATGAGAAACATCAAAACAGATGGCTTGGGCAGAGATGCACATTCCCCTTTGCAGTGATTCCTTACTTCATCGCAAGGAACTTCCAATCCATCGAATTCCTTATCTCATCACAATTGTAAATATTCCGGATTAAGCATGAAATGCAAGGTACATGGTGTTAACCTGCAAAAAGGTAAAATCCCAACAGGCGAAATCACGATAACCATGATGTATGATGCGCAGTTACCCGTTGAACGTGGAGCGCCATAGTGCCAGCCCTTGATATAGAATCAGTCAAAGGTCTTTCAAGCGTTGAAGCAGCCGAAAAGATCAGGACCGGGGGATACAACGAACTCCCTGAGTCAAAGAAACACGGCATTTTCGACATTATCGTAGAAGTTGTCAAAGAGCCGATGTTTATCCTGCTGGTCGCAAGCGGCCTGATCTATTTTGTACTCGGTGATGTGACTGAGGGCATCATGCTGATGAGTTTTGTCTTTGTCATCATCGGCATCACGGTGTACCAGGAGCAGAAGACCGAGCGGGCCTTAGAAGCGCTGCGGAATCTCTCCAGTCCCCGTGCACTGGTAATCCGTGACGGCGAACAGAAACGGATTGCGGGCCGCGAAGTTGTAACCGGCGATATGCTCATCCTTGTCGAAGGCGACAGGATCCCGGCCGATGGTGTCTTCATCTCCTCTAACAACGTCTCTGTTGATGAATCACTTCTGACCGGAGAATCGGTCCCGGTCCGGAAAATACAGTGGACACAGGGAGTGAACGCAGAACGGCCCGGCGGTGATGACCAGCCGTTTATCTATTCCGGAACACTGGTTGTTCAGGGCCAGGGTCTTGCAGAGGTCCGGTCTACGGGAGCCCGGACCGAGATGGGGAAGATCGGCTGCGTTCTGCAAACTGTCGAACGGGGAGAGACCCGTCTCAAGGGGGAAATTTCACGGATCGTCCGGTCGATCGCCATTGTCGGCCTCATCTTGTGCACCATTATCGTCGTAGTATACGGAATGAGCCGGGGTAACTGGATTGAGGGGCTCCTTGCGGGAATCACGCTTGCGATGGCGATCCTGCCCGAAGAGTTCCCTGTAGTCTTAACCATATTCCTTGCACTTGGTGCATGGAGAATCTCTAAAAAAAATGTGCTGACCCGGCAGGTGCCCGCAATAGAAACCCTTGGTTCGGCAACGGTATTGTGCGTCGACAAGACAGGCACGCTCACCCGGAACCGTATGACCGTTCAATCCTTTTTTGCCAAAGGACAGTTATGCCTGCACGACGCCACGGGAAAAAATTCGGTAGCAGAGATCTGTCATGAACTGGCAGAGTTTGCCATTCTTGCCTGTAAAAAAGATCCCTTCGACCCCATGGAAAAGGCATTGATCCAGCTGAGGGAAGGCGATTTCGGGAAGACCGAACATATCCATGCCGGATGGGAGCTCATCGTGGAATACCCTCTTTCCCCTGAACTCCTTGCGATGTCAAACGTCTGGCGGTCTCCCGGAGGCAATGACTATATTATCGCTGCAAAAGGGGCTCCTGAAGCAATAGCAGACCTGTGCCATTTCGATGAGACAAAACAGCAGGCACTTGCGGTCGATATCAACACGATGGCTGCAGAGGGACTCAGAGTCCTTGGCGTGGCAAAGGCATCCTTCATACGGCCTGAGCTTCCCGGCGGACAGCATGATTTCGCGTTTGCCTTCCTCGGGCTTGTCGGATTTGCCGATCCTGTACGCCCACAGGTAGCAGATGCGGTGAAGGAATGTTATACCGCAGGAATCCGGGTAGTCATGATCACCGGGGATTATCCACTGACGGCAAAGAATATCGCCCGTCAGATCGGTCTTAATGACACCGACAACTGTATCACCGGTACTGAACTTGATGCGATGAGCGAAGAGGAACTCCGGAAGCGAATCACATCGGTCAGCATCTTTGCCCGCGTTGTACCGGAACAGAAGCTGCGGATCGTCAATTCCCTCAAAGCTGCAGGCGAGGTGGTCGCAATGACCGGTGATGGGGTGAACGATGCCCCTGCCCTGAAATCTGCTGACATCGGTATTGCCATGGGGGGAAGGGGTACGGATGTTGCCCGTGAGGCGTCCTCGCTCGTACTGCTCGATGACAACTTCGCATCTATTGTATCTGCGATGCGGCTGGGACGGAGAATTTTTGACAACTTAAAAAAAGCAATGGCGTATATCTTCTCCATCCACGTCCCCATTGCCGGCATGTCCCTCATCCCTGTGCTCTTCAACATGCCGCTGGTCCTGCTGCCTGTCCATATCGTTTTTCTCGAACTGATCATCGACCCGGCCTGTTCGATCGTGTTTGAATCAGAAAAAGAAGAACGAAACGTGATGAACCGCCCGCCCCGGCACAAAGAGGAAGGCCTTTTTACGAAAAAGACCCTTGCGCTCAGTCTCCTCCAGGGATTTGTCGTGCTGGCTGTGGTCCTGGTGGTGTACGTGAATGCACTGGGCCGGGGATTTGGTGAGGCGGAGGTGAGGACCCTGACGTTTACAACAATAGTAATTGCAAACCTCTGCCTCATCCTGACAAACCGGTCATGGTCTGAAACCATAATTACCACAGTACGCACCCCTAACAAAGCGATGGCCTGGGTATTTGCAGGCACGTTAATCTGCCTGATCCTTGTCCTTTTCATCCCGGTACTCCAGGCACTCTTCCGGTTCGGCAGAGTGCCATTTGCAGATCTTCTGGTATGTGCTGTGGCCGGTGCAGGGAGCGTCATCTGGTTTGAGTGCTACAAATACTTCGATAAAAAGAGCGGATGAGCGGGTAGCGTTCCACTGAACACCGGGTCCGGTGAGACAAAGTCAGGGGGGACTTTGTAATCAGGAAACCTTAGCGCGGTCACCGGTCTGCCGGGTGGACATGATGAGTTTTACGCAGATTTGTCATTCCCCTTATTCCCTTCTTCCCGTAAACACGATAAACAGCCTGTTCTTGTACACTACGTCAATCTCGCTAAACCCGCAGTCCGCCATCCACGCCAGCTGCACCGAGAGTTTCTCGTTCTTATCAAAGGTGTCCCGCCGGTACAGCATCTGCTTCTTATCTTCCGGTGAAAGGGGGCACGGCACTAAAAACTCGTCCCAGTAGGCCATGTAGCGACGGTTTATCGCCGCAGTTTCACCCAGCACCTGGTCGGCGTTCACAAACATGCCGCCGGGATTTAAGGCATCAAAGATCTTTTTGTAAAGCCGACGCTTCCCCTCGTGTTCAAGATGGTGGATGGAAAGCGCCGAACAGATCAGATCATAGCGGCCGGCAAAGTCCACACTGCTGTAATCACCGGCAATGTACCGCACATCTTTGTGATCAGCGAACCGTTCCTTTGCAATGCTGAGCATGGATTCCGAAAGGTCGACCAGCGTGAGTAGAGCGTCCGGGAATTTCTGGATCATGAGAGCCGAGAGAAGGCCGGTACCTGCGCCTATGTCAAGGATGGCCGGACGCTGGTTTTTGCACTCCGCAGACCAGACTGCTGCGCTGTAATAGTAGTCCATCCCGGGGATGATCCATTTCCGCTGGGCATCATACCGGGATGCGGTGGCGTCGAAGGCTCGCTTGATCTGCTCCACAAAGGTCACATCTTATCAGGATTTGTGAGGGAAGGGTAATCAAACAGGGGGTTCGTGGGAATTATCATGAGAGATAATTGGCCGGCCTAAAAACTCCCGGGTACGGGATGAATGAAGATACACTTTCCGGATATATACGAAAATATCGGCAGGGGAACCGGCTGTCAACGTCGGTCTGATTTTCCCCAATCGTGTCGGAATATCATTTTCCACCCCGCATGGATCGCACCGTTGGCGAACTGGAACGCATCCGCCCCGTCCTTGTAGTCGGAGGAAAAGGGACACGATTCGAGGAGATAAATCTCCCGTTATGGCAGGATTTTTCGGATTTTACGGAAATATTGTGCCGGAAGAGCCAATCCAGCAATTTCACAATGTTCTTATACCCCTTTATTTCCACTGGAGACGCCGCCGTAAAATAGCTATCAGCAGGCAGCGCGGTCCCGAGTTTTTCCAGTAGTTCCGTTTTCACCACTTCGAGCCGCTCCGGCACAGAAATGATCCTGCTCCTGCGGTGCGGGCGCTCGGGTGTGTGGTCTCCTTTTTTTGTCACAGTCCCATACAATTCCCAGATCCGCCCGGCATTGTAGTTCGCCATATCAACAGAGACTCCGGTATCTGAAAACAGTGCATCCAGTGCAGCAAGAACCGCTTTTACCAGTTGCGTTGATGGTTCATCATTGGACAGATCGATCCGGTACTGGACCCTGGTTGAAAATTTTGGAGCAGGCTTTGGTTAAAAATCAACCTGAGTCCCATCTGTTCAACTTTTTTCGTAAAGGGGGATTGATTATTTCCTCACAAACAGGTTCCCGGCTTTACTCTCCACGATTGCGCCTCCCGATCCTGATGTTTTCTTCCACGCGCTGATATTTTTACAGTCATGCTCAAAGGGAAGACGGTGTCTGCCGCAAAAATACTGGTCGCAGTATTCACAATGGAACGGAAGGTACACCCGCTCCTTACAAAAGGAACAGTTCTCATAGACCGGGGGTTTTTTCTTTTTGAAAAATTTCGAAAAGAATGAAACAATTTTAGCGAGAATTCCCACAAATCTGTTATTGCCTTTACTTGGTTAAAAACCTTGAACCCGGGATTGCTTTGGGAGACTGGATTTTTTAAGGTGGACAACTGGATGTGATGGAAATGAACAGACCTGATGGTTAAGTGACAGGACCACACGCGATGATCTTTTCATCCAGGGATCTTCGCGTAATAAAAAAAAGGTTTGACCGCTTCCGGTCAGGATTTGTCCTGCTCTTTGTAAATCCTCACAGAGGACGGGAAGATCTCCGGACGCGTATCGGTCATGATATACGTGTAGCTCATCACGTCCACCAGATAATCGAGATACCCCTTGGCAATATTCGAGAGCCACTCGTTCCTGCTGCCAAGGATCAGTATATGGAACCACTGGATGAACAGGCAGATGAACGCGATAATGCCATACACCGAGAGGACAATACCAATCAGGATCCAGTAGAGGATGCGGATGAGCAGTTCAAGACGGCCCGCAACCTGCTCGTACGTAAAGAGTTGTCGTTTAGTGTCAGTGCTTTCGGACATAAAAATCACCAGTTCAGCGTGTGCGGGTGTGCGTAATAAAGTTCACGGGCACTTGGTCATGGCTCGTTTTTGGTAGTGATCTACTTTATAGTAGATAATAAATATCTTGGCATACATAGTGAAAAGTATGTCTCGTCCAAGAGTGTCCAATGACAAAGTGTGTCCGAATCAGAGCTGCAAATTTTTCAAAAAGATTGAAGGTAAAGACATTCGAAAAGAAGGTTGGAACAAAGCTGGACATCAAAGATATCAAGGCATGCACTGTAACAAATTCTTTGTTGAGACTATCAATACACCAATGTACCACCGACACATTTCAGAAGAGAATTTGATACTTGTTGGCAAGCTTTTGGTTGAGAAAATGGGAAACCGAGCAATATCTCGCGTGACAGGATTCGCTCTTGATACGATTGCAGGAATCATCAACGATATCATACTTCACGCAGCCGAATTCAACACATTAATGGCGGGTAAAGCAAAAGTGGGTCCGGTTGAACTTGATGAGATGTGGACGTTCGTAAAAAAAAACAAAAGAAAGTTGACGCCGGAGCAAGAAATCCAAATTTCGAAGGCGATGCATGGATTTATTCTGGAATCAAGCGAGGTACAAAGTTCATAGTAGGGTTCACTGTTGGGAAGAGAGACCAGGATACATGTGATCGCTTTCTCAAGCGTATACAAGACGGAATGGAACTACCAACTCCAACAAATCCCATTGAGTTTTATAGCGACGGAAATGATCAATATCGCATCGGGTTAGACAAGATATACGATTCGACATGTTATCGCTATGGGCAACTGGTGAAAAACATGAGCGGGGGTCATGTAACAGATATTAATCGCCAGTGGATAGTAGGTGATGGTCGTCTTAATGACATTCAAACGTCACAAGTAGAGAATATGAATGGCATTGCGAGAGGATGTCAAAGTAATTTGGTGAGAAAAACAAAAGGCTTTGCAAAAATGGTTGATCGCGTTGAGGATAACTACGAACTATTTCAACTTTACACTCCCAATTCGGTGATAATTTTTCCAAATCATAGAATATCAGTCAACTTGGAATAAATGCTCTCTTTTAGACCCAGTAAAGACAACACCTTACGTTGTTTATCTGTAAGTTTTGTCAACAACACACGTGTTTTTCCATC
>JAUSBW010000151.1 GCA_030651815.1 Methanoregula sp. | reverse complement strand
TTTCATATCGGCGATGATGTGGATGTACGGTTTGTCAATCTTCAGCAAAAGACAAATGATGTTTTGGATGATATTGGGATGTCGCATCTATTTGAGCGTAAGACTTGTACGACATAGTGATCAACATTGCGCTATTTGGGACATGGTACCCCCAAATGGTCATTTCCGGCTCAGCAAATGGTTACCTGCCGGGCAGCTTGCTGATCCTTGGACGGGCCAGATTCTTCCGTTGCGAGTGTTCGAATAGGGTTTCGACCTTTACCGTATATTTGTGATGAAGTTTCCGCACTACGATAATCTGGAAGACCGACCAGCCCATCTTCTGCATCTGGACCACGAGCGTTTTTAGAATCAGGTACAGCGGGAGGTCCTCCATCTTCCCGATCGCGACTTCCAGTTTCTTGCCGGAATCAAATATCGACTTCACCACGCCGGATCCGTGCTGTGATGTGCCGGAACCCTGCCGGAATGCCGGGCGGGCCTCCATTTAAAGGCTGAATTATATTTTGTTTCTTAAAAACTCAAAGATAATTTCCCATCGTTAAAAAAAATTCACGGACCATGATCCTTCCGCTACGGGGAAATACCCGAATCCACGAAACTCTGAACTACGGGGCACGGGGCTTTGCACGAACATGAATCACAACAATGATAATCTGAATAGTCGATATTAAATTATGGCAGATTTATCAGCAAAATATTTCAAAGAGGGTGGTAATTTTATCAGAAATGGACAGTCTGAAAAAGCACTCGCTGCGTTTGATAAGTGTATTGCCCTCGACCCGAACGATGGTGAAGCGTGGTATGGTCGTGGACTCGCACTATCAGGACTCTTTCGCTGGGAAGAAGACCTTGCCTCTATGGATAAGGCAATCGCCATCAACCCGGATTACACCACTGCGTTATTCGCTCGTGGACTCGCATTGTCTGCGCTCGGTCGCTGGACAGAAGCAGTCGCCTCGTTTGAACAGGCAATCGCCCTCAACAAGGATGATGCCGACCTGTGGTTCTCCCATGGGTACGCTCTCAGTAAACTTAAACGATATGCAGAAGCAGTCGAATCTTATGACAAGTCACTGGTCATTGACCCGAATGAGCCCGATACGATAAAGAAGCGAAAAATTGCCCTGAAAAAACAGGAGCCCAAGCGTTTTATTTTTTTCTAAATGGAGGCTGTTGCATGACTATTTTTGATTGTACTATTGTGCCAATTGAGGTCAGAAATATCCCTGCATTTTCGTCTGAATGCATAATCTCCAACACCAATTATACAAATGGGTTATTTTTTCGAGTTATGCAACAGCCTAAAATGCCGCTTACAAAATTTTGCTCACGTTGACATAACGGGTAAAAACAATTTTAACAGGAAAAATGCGAGGGATGGGAATTCTGCCTCTCGATTAGAATCTATATTTTGATTCCAACCTTCCTTCATGATATGTGAACATCAATTCGTTCTTCCAGAGTATCCATCGGGTTGGATGATAATCGTTGCATTCAATCCATTGCGATTCTTTTTTGTTTACATTTCCGGGTCCAGCCCACGCTGGCAGTTGGGCGATAAGCCCCTTTTGAGCGTCAAATCCTTTCTCTCATTTCTCCACAGCATCCACGTTCGCACTGCCACCCCGCTCACTCACAACCACATGCCAGACAGGTGCGAAACATGACAAGAGAACCTCCCGGATTTTTAGAAAAGGCTCATGAGTTGTGCCCCATGTGGCCGGCTCCGGCATACACCCGGCTCCGGCACGGTCAAAGAGAAAAGAACCACTGTTTTGGGGGTAAAAGCGAAGAAATCTCTCATCGGACATCAACGTGAAATTTGGCGATTGAGGTGGTGTGAACTCGAAAGGATGAGTGTAGATATCCCAAACTCACTTCTCCGTCGGAGACCACCTTCCCATAAAGAGTCCCGGCTCCCAAAAAGTGCCGAATTCGCGAAAAACGGAGATTATTATTTTCGGAAAAACGCAAAGTGCGCTCCGTTTGACTGGATTCGGCATAAATCGGGCTCTAAAAAGTGCTCAATTGGGCTCAATTGGATGGCCGATCGGTTGACGGATGGGCTAAAGTAGGTGGAAAGTGAAAGGAAGGCCTGTTTTGGGGGTAAAAGTGAAGAAATCTCTCGCAGGATACCGACATAGTTTTAGAGGGGGGATTGGATACCCGGGCCAGCGATTGCTCATAAAAAATGAGAGTGGGATACGGTTGATCCGGAAAAACAATTTCTATCTCGATCCGGATCGCGATGGGAAAATTTCGGGCAGGGCCTGTTTTACATTTTCCGGTCACAGTGTCCATCTGGAAATTTCCTCGGCACAAGGCCCCGCGTGTGTCGCGCGAGTGAGTCACTGAGCGTTAGTAATGAGTACGATTAACCCACGCATAGACGTTATTTAGGTTAACAGGCTGGGTCATAACCTCATGAACGCAATAAAATAACCTCAAATTGCGGTTGTTTTCTTCTTGAGTTTATAAGCAACTATCTTATTTTCTAGTTGTGACCAGCCTGTTAAATTCAATTGCCCGTTCATACGAGATTCCACATTTTATTTATTTCCATTCGTGCCCGCATTTTTTACAATGCCAGTCAGGTTCGCCCCCCCAAATTACACAACCCCCCAAATGAATTTTTCCAGCAGCAGAATCTTCTGCCATTTTACCGCCAGGAAATCCGTACTTTATTGGAATTACATCGTCAGAACCACATTCCGGGCATTTTTTTGGTTTTCGTTTTTTCCTCGTACCCTTCTTTTTTAATGCAGTCTTCCGGCTCTCCAGAGCCTCGATATAATCCGGGATAATTGCGAGTGCCTTATCATAAGATTTGACCGCTTCTGCATGCTGACCGTGATTTTCCAGCGCGAGTCCACGATTGTACCACACCAATGCATTCTTTGGGTCGATGGTGAGCGCTTTGTCAAAAGAGGCTACCGCTTCTGAATACCTGCCGAGATCGCGAAGAGATTGCGCCCGGTTGTCCCACACTTGGGCGCAATCCAGATCGATGGCAAGTGCCATATCATAAGAGGCAAGAGCATCGTCATACCGTTTGAGATTTGATAGAGCAGTTCCCCGACCGGACAACGCCCCTATGTTATTTGGGTTGAAAGCAATGACCCGGTCATACGATTCAACCGCTTCTGAATACCGTTTTAGAAAAATTAAAACGGCTCCATGGTTAATCCATGTTCCCTGGTCATCTGGATCGAGGGCAATCGCCTTTTTATACGAGGTAAGAGCATCCAAATACCGACCGAGATAAATCAGGGTATTTCCACGTTTAAACCACACATTGCTATCATCCGGGTCAATAGCAAGTGCCTGATCAAACGACTCGACCGCTTCTGCATGCTGACCGTGAACACTTAACGTGATTCCACGGATATACCATGTAAAGGAATCATCCGGATTGATCGCAATCGCTTTGTCATACGAGGCGATCTCTTCTAAATGCTGTCCGAGTTCACCGAGTGCGACCCCGCGGAGGCACCATGCATCGCTGTATTCCGGGTAAATGGCAATTGCCTTATCAAAAGATATGAGGGCCTCTGAATATTTTTTGAGATTATTTAATGCATACCCGCGTTTGAACCATGCCTTATCAGCGTCCGGGTTGATGGCGACCACCTTGTCATACGAGTCTATCGCTTCATCATATCGTATCAGAGCATCCAGCGCAATTCCACGGAGGTACCATGCAAGAGAGTCATTTGGGTTGATGGTGATTGCCTTGTCGTACGAGTCAATTGCATCTGTATACTTTTCGAGTTCAAATAGCGCACTTCCACGGCGAGTCTGCGCTTTGAAGAGATCGGGCTTGAGAACAATTGCCTTATCATACGAGTCGATCGCTTCTGCATAACGTTCGAGTTTTTCAAGTGTGAAACCGCGGTTGTGCCATGCCCCGGCGATATTTGGGTTGATGGCGAGTGCTTTGTCATATGATTCAACCGCTTCTTCATACCGTTCGGATTCATCCAGCGCATCTCCACGTAAGTACCACACCTCAGCGATATTTTGATTGAGAGCAATTGCCTTATCAAACGACTCAACCACTTCTTCATAGCGGTCGAGTTTTTCAAGGGTGAGACCGCGATTGAGCCAGGCACCGAAGCTATTCGGGTTGATGGCAATTGCCTTATCATAAGAGTCAAGAGCTTCTGCATACCGGTCGAGTTTCCCTAGTGCATCTCCACGGTTGTACCATGCCCAGTCAATATTCGGGTTGATGGCAATTGCCTTGTCATACGAGTCAAGAGCTTCTGCATACCGGTCGAGTTTTCCCAGTGCATCTCCACGGTTGTGCCACGACCCGGCAATATTTGAGTTTATGGCAATTGCCTTGTCATAAGAGTCAAGAGCTTCTGTATTACGGTTAAGTTTTTCAAGAGAAAGACCACGATTGAGCCACGCACCAACGTTATCCGGCTCGATGGCAATCACCTTGTCATAAGAGTAAAGGGCTTCTGTATACTTGTCGGTAATACTTAGTGCAACTCCGCGATTGAACCATGCTCCGACGTTATTTGGGTTGAGGGCAATGGCCTTGTCATACGAGTCAAGAGCTTCTGTATACCGGTCGAGTTTTCCCAGTGCATCTCCTCGGCGACCCCACGCTTTGAAGCGATCGGGATTGAAAGCAATTGCCTTCTCATACGATTCAACCGCTTCTGCATACTTTCCAAGTTCACTAAGGGTGATTCCACGGTTAGTCCAGATATCGGGAAAGTTTGGGTTGAGAGCAATCACCTGGTCATATGATGCGAGCGCTTCTGCATATTTTTTGAGTTCCCTTAACACGAGTCCCCGGTTGGACCACGCCATAACGTATTTTGGATTGATGGCAATAGTTTTGTCAAAAAGGGTAAGAGCTTCTGCATAGCGCCCGAGTTCAGATAGTGCTACCCCGTAACTGTGCCAGGTGTCCGGATTATTTGGATTGAGGGTAATTGCCTTTTCAAATGTGGCAAGGGCTTCTGTACTTTGCCCGAGATTGCAAAGCGCAATTCCGCGACCGGACCATGCATTGGGGGAATCCGGGTCGAGTGCAAGAGCCTTATCATAACAGACAAGGGCTTCTGCATATTGTTCGAGATTGTCCAGCGTCTCTCCGCGTTTGGTCCACGCGTTGGCGTGTTCTGGATCAATGGCAAGCACCTTGTCAAAAGAGAGAACGGCTTCTGGATACCGGCCAAGAGTTTGCAGGATTTTTCCGTGAACGTACCACGCATTGGCATCATCCGGGTTGAGAGAGATCACATTGTCTAAAGAGGCAAGGGCTTCTCTGGGCCGGTTGATATTACTCAGCGTGATCCCACGGTTGTACCACGCTACAGCGTAATCGGGATTGCGGGCAATCATCTTGTCAAAGCAGGCAAGAGCTTCTTCATATCTTCCAAGTATCCCGAGCATCATTCCGCGGTTGATTGACGCTTTGGCATCATCCGGGTCAATGGCCAGCGCCTTGTCATACGAGACAAGAGCATCTGAATACCGATCTAGATTTTGCAGGGCTTTTCCATGGGCATACCACAGACTGACATCATCCGGATCGAGGGAAACTGCCTTGTCAAAAGATGCAAGAGCTTCTCCGTTCCGGTTGAGAATCCCCAGCGCGATCCCACGGTTGAACCACGCATTGGCATCATCCGGGTTGATGACGGTCGCCATATCAAAAGATGAAAAGGCTTCCACATGCTGTCCGAGAATTCCTGACTCGACTCCGCGGTTGAGCCAGGCACGGGCGTCATTTGGGTTGATGGCAATTACCTTGTCATACGAGGCAATCGCTTCTTCATGCTGTCCGAGTTGGGCATAAGCCACACCTTCATTAAAAAAATGTTCAGCCCGGTTTTGCATGTGTTAAGATATGCTGTTCAGTAATTTACTGTTTTGATTCATGCCGGTGTAACTCCCTCTTATTCCAGGTCAAAACTCTGTTTTTCAGATACCCTCCGGAAAAAAAGACCCCCTTATTTTGCGTTTTAACAGCGTTTCTCAGGTCCGATGGCACAAAGTAGGTGGAAAAACAAAACGCGATTTAAAGGGCCTTGGCGACCTTCATTTTTTAAGCCCGTTCCAGCCGTGTTTTGGCAAACAGGGCGAGATTAAGGCACTTATTTTCACATTCCGGAACCAGACGGCTTTACAGGTGTTTTCCGGACCGGAAACCGGCAAACAGAGCCCAATTTGGGCTTGTTTTCCCTCATGGTACATACCCCCTGATTCCAGGCATTCCCAAGGAGGGATATATGATCACAAACCACCCCCTGCTACGCCGTCATCGAATCCACAAACCGGTCCATCTCCGCAAAAAAGGCCCAGAACATTTTCCCGACCCACTCGTTGTCGAACAAAAAAATTAAAAAAAGAGATTACTGATATTCCGGCGGCTGAACTTTCTGCGGAAGCCCGCCCTTGAAGTGCTGCTGGATCTTATCATAGTACTGCTGCAGGTTCTCGTTCATCGTGGGGTGCACCTTCTTCTGTGCCGCCTCGAAGTATTTCATTGAGACGATCGTCTGACCGTCACGGAGGGCAAGCATTCCGGCTTCGCGGCATACAGATTCAAGATCCGATCCCACGAATCCTTCCGTAATGCCGGCAAGCGATGTTGCAAGGGCGTCCCGGGCCGGATCGGAAAATGTCAGGTGCTTCTCCTGCATCAGCTCGATGAGCCGCCTGCGCCGGGCCCCGGCAGGAATGCCAGTGGCATCTTCCGCTGCCGGAGTGATGGCTGCCTTCATCTCATCGGCTGTGATCGCTTTGTCCCTGCCAAGCTTATCGACCAGC
>JAUSBW010000150.1 GCA_030651815.1 Methanoregula sp. | reverse complement strand
CGGTAAGAGTGGCTTCTTGTAATCCTGCCCGAAATGTGGGAAAAGAATAACAAAAGAATATCTGAAAGAAAAGGGGTGTCTATGAATGCCAACAACCTACTGGAAGCCCCATCCTTTAGGGTGGGGAGACAACAATTCACCGTCTCGTTAAAACAACGGATCCGGTCATCACAGGTTAAAGCCGCGGTATCCGTTAACCGCGAACTTGTACTCCTCTACTGGCAGATAGGAAACGAAATACTGACAAGGCAGGAACGGGAAGGCTGGGGTGCAAAGGTCATCGATCGTTTGTCCTTGGATCTGATAATTGAATTTCCTGATATGAAGGGTTTCTCGGTCAGGAACCTGAAATACATGCGGAAATTTGCAGCAGCCTGGCGCGACTCCCAATTCGTGCAGCAGGTTGCTGCACAAATACCGTGGTTCCATCATTGCGTAATTCTTGATAAAGTGCCTGACCTGCCGGAACGTGAATGGTACATCTGTGAAACGATCCGTAATGGCTGGAGCCGGAATGTACTTGTTCACCAGATTGAGAGCGGACTGGTGAACCGGGCCGGGACTTCTGTCACCAACTTTTCCATCACACTTCCGGCACCGCAGTCAGATCTTGCCCGTGAGGTGATCAAGGACCCGTATATTTTTGATTTTCTCGGTTGCAGTGCCGAAAAATCCGAACGGGAACTTCACCAGTCGCTTCTCGAAAAGCTCCGGGATTTCCTGGTCGAACTCGGAATCGGATTCGCTTTCATCGGTAGCGAATATCATCTTGAAATCGGAGACCAGGATTTTTATCTCGATCTGTTGTTCTACCATACACGGCTGCATTGCTATATCATCATCGAGCTGAAGATCGGCGCATTTGTACCGGAGTTTGCCGGTAAACTGAATTTCTACTTGTCAGCTGCAGACGACATGCTTCGCGATCCTGCAATGGATAAGCCTTGTATCGGGATTCTCTTATGCCGGGAGAAGAACCGGGTGATCGCGGAATATGCACTCAGGGACATGTCAAAGCCTATGGCTATCTCTACCTACCATCTTGGTCCCACACTTCCTCCGCAATTCCAAGAACAATTGCCGGATACAGCCCGGTTGATAGATATTATACTCAAGACTACTCTCGATGACGGGGACTAGCCCACGCTGGCTGGATCCCGTTGAGGTATTGTCGCGTCACTCACGGACCCGACTGCCATCTCTTACGGTTCCAGGGACGGATAAAAAAATAATCCGGCGGGCCATCTCCGGGTCCGCAAGAAGAATCTTACCCTGCATCCGCTGGACCGGGGTGAGGGGGTAGAAAGGTCAACGGGAAAGAACCCCTTTTTTTCATGATCGGTCATTCCGACCCGGGGCCTCATGTGACCTGCACTCCGCTCAACCCACTTCTCCGTCGTAGACCCTCTCTCAGTGAAGGGGTCACAGCCTCAATTCCGGCACAAATACACCCAATTCCGGCACACGCATTTCTAAAAACTTCAGGATGAGTCCCGTTAGGCTGGATTCGGTATTTTTCGGGCTCCAAAATGTACGCTAATAGACGCTTTTGGATGGCAGATCTCTTGTCAGATGGGCTAAAGTAGGTGGAAAGTGAAAGGAAGGGCTGTTTTGGGGGTAAAAGTGAAGAAATCTCTCGTCGGACAACGACGTAAAAATGGGGGATTAACCGGGAGTATGATGGGATGGGGATGAGTGTAGTGATCCTAAACTCACTTCTCCGTCGGAGACTTTCTTCTAAGTAGTAGTCCTGACTCCCCAAAAGTGCCAAATTCACGAAAAATGGAGCTATATATTTTGTGAAAACCGCATATTGCGCCCCGTTCGGCTGTATTCGGTATAAATCAGGCTCTAAAAAGTGCTCAATTGGGCTCAATTGGATGGCCGATCGTTTTCCGGATGGGCTAAAGTGGGTGGAAAATGAAAAGAAGGGCTGTTTTGGGGGTAAAATCGGAGATCTCTCTCGAGGAACACCGACGTGGATTTGGGCGAGGGGGCGGCTGTGTGGGGAAGAGTTCCATGGCATCAGGTCTTTTTGTTTGAGGGGGTGGCGAAGTTCGTTCACTCGTTGGTGTACGGTTCTTCTCGTTTCACCGATGTACATGAGGAAGTATTCTTTAATTGAATGCGCAGTATAACGTTTGGGAAAATCATTAATCAGATTCGTTTTTTTTGCATCCCCTCGATTTCCGAATAACAGATTTTATTACACTTCCTGGTCTAATCTCATCAGGATAATGAATTCAAAATTTCTCGTTCTTGATATGTTCTCTGGCGGAGGAGGCCTTACTGAAGGGTTCATCCGGCGCTCCTTTGATTTTTTAGGACATATCGAGATGAACAAATATGCAGCCAATACATTAGAGACACGATTGTTATATCATGAATTTCACACCCATGAGCAAAAGGATCTTTACAATCAATACTACCGTGGGAAAATCAACCGAGAACAATTTATTGAAACCGCATACGACACGGTTGATGAAAAGCCACGGATAGTCAATCAGGAATTATCGGATTCCGCGAATAACTCAATAATTCTGGATATTAAAAAACAATTAAAGAAAAAATACAACCGGACTAGTGTGGATGTGATTATCGGAGGCCCGCCTTGTCAGTCATACTCTCTTGCCGGAAGAGGGAAGAACAAGGAAAAAATGCACAACGACCCGAGGAATTTTCTGTATAAATATTATTTACATTTTCTCGAAGTTTTTCAACCGGAAATTTTTGTTTTTGAAAATGTTCCGGGTCTCATCAGCGCAAAGAAGGGGACGATATATAATGATGTTATCCGTGGTTGTGCTGATGCCGGTTACCATCTGGATCAATCCCCCCACATTCTGAATTCATCTGATTTTGAAGTAATGCAGGAACGAGAGCGGATAATTTTCATCGGATGGAAAAAAGAGCACAAACACCTGAGTTATCCTGAGTTCTCAAGTAAAAAGCCGAGAGGCACTGTAATGGATCTTCTGGCAGATCTCCCTCATCTTCAGGCTGGAGAGGGATGTGATGAATTTCAGCGCTATAAAAAAGGACTTTCCTCTCAATATCTACTTAATAAAAAGATCAAAAATGGCATGGGAGGCATCCGCCATCACCTTGCCCGAAAACATAATGACAGGGACCGGGAAATCTACCGGATAGCCATTAAAAAATGGAACGAATCCCGTCACAGATTAAATTATAATGAACTGCCTGAAGAACTCAAAACTCACAAGAACCGACGTTCATTTCTTGATCGATACAAAGTAGTGGATAGTGAATCATATTCCCACGCGGTTCTTGCACATCTGGGAAAGGATGGTCACTACTTCATTCACCCGGATATAAACCAGGCAAGATCGCTCACTGTAAGAGAAGCTGCCAGGATTCAGTCTTTCCCGGATGATTATCTGTTTGAAGGACCACGACTGGCAAAATATGTACAGATTGGGAATGCAGTTCCGCCGCTTATGGCGGAGGGTATTGCTGGGAAAATCGAAAGAATGCTCAAAGAAATCTGAATCATGAGTGATGTAACAAGAGCAAAATTTTCTCAATAACTTCTTCCGGTTTTTTTCTGACTTCATGTTCCCAAAAACGGATTACGGTCCAGCCTTCTTCCTGAAGCTTCTTTGTAATTTTTTTATCCCGTTCAACGTTGGAGTTGATCTTTTTCATCCAGAATTCTTTCCTCGTTTCCGGTTCCTGAAAATCGATCGGACATTTATGCCAGAAACAGCCGTCAATAAAAATGGCAATTTTCTTTTTGATGAATACGATATCTGGTTTGCCTGGCATATTGTGGTGGATACGGTAGCCCCGGATGCCATGTGACCAGAGCATTTTTCGGAGTTTTATTTCCGGCCCAGTGTTTTTCCCACGAATCCGGGACATGTTGTGTTTACGTTGTTGCTCGTTGAGCACATCTGCCATAGAAAGTCCAAAATTATTTTTAATCACAACTCTCTCTGAAATTACAAAAAATACCGTCAATGTTTAAATCAGGTGAACCGATTCGCCCATAATATCTTGTGAACTTCGATGATAATGACTCGGCGAAAGGACTATCAAGAGTTGCAACCCGTTCCATTTTTGATAAGATTGATCTATCAATATTTTCAAGTTCTTGAAAATCAACAATCAAATTTGGGATGGTGATAACTCCCGGCAAATAAAAAAATCGTTCAGATTGGCTATTTTGTCGATTATTTTTTAAAAGGGATTGAAGTTTTCCCTCAGTTTTTATTATCTTGTCAATCTCTTCCCAAAGAGTATATTTGTCGAAATCCTTACTTCGTTTATATTCTTTAACCCAATTCTGATACTCTTTCTGTTCAGACAGCAGAAAACACCGAGCTAATAATACTTTGTCAGCTTTTTCACGTCCGGTAACAAGATCACACGAGGGAGTTAAAAAAATCAAATATTCTTCCTTTTTTCCTGCAGTGCGTCTGTAAATATCTCCGGTTAAAAGTGTAGATTCAATTGGAGGATATATGTAATACTGCATTGGATGGATAACGGGATCATCGCAATACATTTCAGGAGGTGCATGAAGTTCTTTTAACAGTTGTTTTATCCCGTCATTTGAGATAGCTAAAACAAATCTTCTTAGCAGAAGATAAACTAAATCGAACTGATTTGAAGCATTCCCAAATTGTTCCCAATGTGTTGAAATAAAATCCCGTAAATATTCGGCCTGCTTTTTCTCAATGTGGTTCGTTATTGCCCTATTCATTGATGGAAATGGAGTTCTTAAAATTTCATTTATTGGTTCAAGAAGAATTTTATGATTCGGATCTTTTTGAATAATTCTAATCAGAGGTTTATGCAAGTGCTGAATTTCCGTAGGTATTGCCGTATAAAAAATTACGGGGATATATCGTTTCTCCTGAATTTTTTTTAAGGTTCTTTCACCTGCATCTTCAACCTCACCTTCCGTTGGTTCTACTGGACCTTGGCGAACATCTAAGATAATCAAATCAATTCTATAGGTTTCAAGATCCTCGAGCGATTTTTCGAAACTGGTCTGGGTAATTACATGGAGATATTCCTTGTCTTTGACGATCTCTGCACCATCAAGAGCTTTTTGTATTTGATCACAGATTTTTTTTTCATCATCCACAACAAGAATGTTCCAATGTAAGGGCCCAGCCATTGTTTAAACCCTCTTTCGTAGTATTATCCTGAACGTTGCACCAGGTAATTGGCCCGAATTCATCAATTCCAATTCACCACCATAATATTCGCTAATAATTTCCCCAGCAATTGACAGGCCTAATCCAATTCCATCCGCCTTGGTTGAAAAATATGGATCGAAGATCCTTTCTTGGAACTCTGGTTCTATTCCCGGTCCACTATCTGAAAAGAATATTTCAACTTCATTATTTTGACTTCGCTGAACTTCAATTGAAATCTCTCTTTGGGATTTTGGTACTTTATGCAACCAATAAAGGCTATTATCTAATAAATTGATGATTACTTCCTGAATCTCTGCACTATCAACTGTAACCATTGTGCATGTTTTTGGCAGCGTTACAGATGCCCCTGTATTTTTTACTTCCCTGTGATAAAGCGAGACTGCGTTTTCAATCGCACTTTCTAAACACATTTGTTCAGGACGACCTCGTTTTCGTCCTCCAAATGGTTTAATTCTTTTAAAAACAGTCTGGAGAATGTCACTTTGATCCAGGATTAATTCTAAGTGATTTATTATCAATGATTTCTCGTTATCACCAATTTTTGACCAATTATGAACATTATCTAGAGCTTCTCGTGTTTCATTTCCTAGTATTGAAAGGGGAATTCCACCGTCATGAAGAACGATATCTATTAATTTGCCTAATGTAGCAAGTCTCTGATATCGGGATAAAACTTCTTTTACTTGGGATAATTTTTCATCTAAGTCTGCTTCTTTCGATTTTATTGATGCTAGTAAATCTTTATCTTGAGGATATTTTGTTGAAACCTGGTTTTGGATTGTTTTAAGCGTGAAATCAGAAAATAAACTTTTTGACACTACTTTTGTTGATCCTTTGGGATGTCGGGCATCATAACGTCGGGTTTCTAGAAGTGTAAGACAATTTGTAAGTATTTTTTTAAAATCAAGTACTGCCGGATTTTCTATAAAACCCTCACGATTACTTTGATCACGAATTTCCGGATTTTCATCTGCGGATATCAAGATATAGCCACTTATTTGGTCATTTGAAATGCGCAATGTTGGATTTATATAACGTCGTTTATCTAATTGTAGCCAATCGTTTCCTTGTTCTCCGAAAGGCATAATTCGAAAACCATCTCGAAAAACATTAATCCCTTTAGTACTATTGAGTAGATCTCGAACCTGTTTTAATTTCAATCCTAATTTTTCCTTAAGGAGATATAGGGAGTCCGCATCTCGATCCCATACCCGCAAATCTACATAAAAAGGTCCGCAAACTGGTGATTTGTTATTTTCAAAAGAAATATTTCCTTGGACCGGAATTTCATTCTCTATTCCTTTGATTTTCACGATAAAATTGTAGTCGCCGGATTGATTGACAGAACCTTTGAGAGAATAATGTGGATATTTCAATATTTCAGGGGGTTCAATTAGTCCGGTTTTTTCTTCAAACGGTTTAGGAAATTCCGCAAATATCTCAAATGAATCCTTCAGCTGATAATTTGGTGGAGCGATCGACTTTGGGGTGACCAATCGTGATAAGCCTTCCAATAATTGATTAATTTTTTCGGAATCCCAATCACTTTTTAATGATTCCATTCTCAATATGGTTCCCTGTTCAAGCTTTTCGGGAATTACTCGCCCACCGTCCCAGCAAAGGGATTTTATCGTACCGGTTGGGCAAATTTCTTCGGGGAATCTCGTTTCCCAGCTCAATTCAATTTCATCCAAAAATTTTTCGATATCATCAAATCTGGTCCAATCGACTTCTGCAGATATTTCAACATTGGTTCCAGTTTCACGGGTTATAACATTCAATTTCTTCGCAAGACGTGAAGCAGCAAATCGGCCGATCCCTTTTTCACCCAAAACTCTTCTTCCATTGTCAGAAAGGGAATCTCGTTTTCGATATGGAGTTGCTGGCTCCATCCAAGCATTTTCTACAGTGTCGAGGGACATTCCATGACCGCAATCCATCACGTCAATGGCCCCATTATCCTTAGCTAAATTTCCAGAAAAACGGATTAGAACCCTTCTGGCATCAGCATCGTATGCATTTTTTACTAGTTCTATTAATGCAACGACATCGCTACTGATTAATTCATCACCAAATGTATGGACGATTCGTGCCCTCGGCCTTAGCGCTTTTTTACCGGTTTTAATAATTAAATCGTCCACAACTCAACACCAAATGACTTCATTTATAATCCTGAACAACTTATTGCTTTTCATTTGCATGTGGTTATAATCAAAAAAAATTCCAAATATTGGTAATCTATCGATTTGTAAACAATATCCTGTGATCAAATCCATTCAGATTAATCTCATACTCCACCCGTTCAATCCCCACAGGAATGCCTCCTGTAAAATTACCGGCACAAATTCTTGGGAAATCATCCGTAACCGCAAACAGTGCCTCTTCGATAATACGGAAATGCATCTTCTCATACTCTTCATTATGATGAAGAGAGTATCCGGCCTGAACAAGTGCGGATTCAAATTTGTCAAGTGCATCATCATCTTTAACCAAGAGATTACGGCAAGCCTCGATAACTCCGGGCAGTGTCTGGTCAGCCCCTCCTTCTTCCCGAAGTCGGACTCCGAAGAAGAATAATTTCCCGTTTTCCTGGGGTTCCAGTTGATCAATCCCATTGATATGAAAGATACGTCCACGGGAAGCAGTTGTTGCTTTTACCTCGATCGAACCCCCGGTCCATTCAAAATCGTGTCTGCTCCCAAACGGACCCCGCCATCGTTTTACCGCTTCGGCCGATCCAACATCAGGAATCAGCCTTTCAGTAAGAAAACGAATCTCGGCAAGAAGCCCGATCACATCGCTCCGTGAGAGGAGATCCTGTGGGATCTGCCCCCAGAACCTCCGCCATTTTGCCAGAACATAATGAATAATTTCCGCCGGGGATCTGGTTCCCTTAGCGAGTTCTGAAAGAATTTCACTGCCGATAAGATCGAAACCTGAATATCCTGCAGTGTCTAGGCAGATGAGATCTATATAACGGGAAGGTATTTGTCCATGAACATTCAGTTGACGGGTTACAACCTGGATTCCCCTGCTCTGCCGGTCATCATACGCGGAATCATCAGATTCTATCTGTACCAGAATATGCCGCTGATTTTCCGTATCGAGTGCACAAAATACCCGCAAAGACTGATCAGGTACTGCGGGTTTTGCAGTCAGATTCTCTCCAGTTGGAAGATTTGTCTCCAGAAGAGACCAGAGTTCAGGAGAAATTCTGGTCATTCGTATCATCTCCCTTCAACAGTTCCAGAGATGTATTCAACAACCGGTTGCGGGTGCTCAGATTTCGGGAATGAAAATGCAAGACCCAGAAGATCACAAGTTATGGAATCATCCGGATTTTCAAATAGTGAAGTACGGTTTCCTTCAGGAGGCTCATCATAGCCTGAATACCGGCTTATCGGGTATAACAACATCAGACCTTCTTCCTTCGGCCTCTGAGCCCTTGCTGCTTTACGGTTTTTCTTTCCGGATCTGATTGCCAGTTCCATCGCTGCCAGCTGGTCATCTGATAGACCAACAGTTTCATCTTTGGATTCACTGATTACCCCGAGACGATCGGTTCCTTTGATACGGGTACGGCTGATCTGCCATATCGCCCCTCCCTTGATACCCCATTCAGCGGCCCCGAGTTTTTCATTCGGGTTGCCTCTTCCCCTGACTGCAACGGTCCATTTTATTAATTCACCATATCCGGATTGTTTTTCGATGTATGCTATGATAAGTGAGGGAGAAAATTCTCCGGAATCGCCGAGAATCTGATAATTTTTCATAAAAGAAATGATTTTTACTGCACTGACGCCGGACCAGATTGGTCCCTTTTTGTCATCCCGGTTCGGAGTTCCAAGATCTGAAAGGAAATTCTTCGCAATTATAAGATTGGCTTCTTCCTGCCTTTTGAGAATATCCACACGACTCATTGGGAATTTTACAGTTTCTGTACTCTTATCAGAGTAACTCTGTGAAATCGTATCAGTCTTTGCGAACCGGGATTTCAAGCGACTCGTTACAATCATCGTGGGATGTGAACGAATCCGTACTCCTACCTGAAGGGGTGTAAGTCTTTCATCTTCATAGATCTGAATATCTTCCCGTATCTGCTGCTCCACAAATGCAAGATCGCTGAAATCCTGCATAAGATCAGGCGTTGTATAGATTCTTGTCAGATCTTCATACCCTTGACGAAATCCGAACCACCGCCCCATCTGCATCAGGGTATCATACATATTGCTGCTGCGTACGAAATAACTGACAAGCAGCCCCTCAATGGTCAGACCCCGTGAAAGTTTGTTACCCCCGATTGCAACAGCTTTGAGACCGGGTTCGCTCTGGTAATCAAGCACATGCCCTGTCTCACTGTTTATGGTTTTTACCTGAACCGATTCGAGAAAAGTTCCAATAAATGTTTCAATCGATTCATAAGAAACATCCAAATCCGGATGCCTTGCATGAATTACTTTCCGGAAATCCTTCTCCCATCTGTCTTTCAGGGTATCCCTGAGACCCTTTCGCTGATACCTCCATTCATCCCGCAGATCATTGAATGATTGCCGGAATTTTTCTGTAATTGCCCGCTGTTCACCAATGAGATGGCTTGTGTGTACCAGCATTGTTGCTGGTTTATCTCCTTGACCCCGGAATGCTCGGGCGGCACCGGCAAGAATATAGTCGTGTAGTGCATTCAGAAGTGAGACCGGAATTCCACCTTGATCAATGATATACAGATCTTCGTCTTTAACCGGTCTTAGTATATCAAGTCCTGGCCGTCGTTCGGTATTCGGATTTTCAGAGATTCCGAATAATTCTTCGGCTCCATAATATCCATGGGGTTTGGGAAGATCGATAATGAAATCCTTTGGGTACAGATCGTTGGTATATTCCGGGTGGTAGGTATCATGCGGAATCAGAATATTGGCAAATGGTGTTGCAGTATATGCCACATACGCAGATTTTCTGAATTTCTGAAGAATCTGACGGATTCTCTTGTTGATTGTCGATGGATCATCAATTTCCCGGTCATCTGTATGATCTTCAGTCTGATACGTGCCAGTCGTATCGATACTTGCCTGATCTGCCTCATCATCAATGACAAGTACCGGAATTGATTGAAGTGACTCATCAGGAGCTTTATCCAGCCAGGATATCAGCCTCCTTAGAACCGTTCCATTCTTTTTAATTACCAGCAGGACCGGCTGCGATCCCTGTAATACGGCTGGATTTGCATACCCGGGTTTGAAGTCTCCTTTTATTTCTTCCCGGGTAAATTCAATCCACTGTTTTCCTGTTGGGGGTAGTGGTACTGCATGAAGACCCTGACCGGAATATCCGACAAGTTCGTGTTTCAGACGAATTTGAGTCTGGAGTCGCAGACTATTATCAATCCCGGAAAGGACAATTATCAACCGGTATCCTGCATCTGTTGCCTTTGCGATAAGGGCAGTATAATTTGCGGTTTTCCCGCTCTGTACATAACCAAGGACGAGTCCCTGTATATTGAACCCCTTTGATGACGGATGTGGCAAGTGCGCCAGGATCCGGTCTGTGGCATCATCAACAGATTGAACAACTTTCTGTGACCAGCCGTTCTGATCCAGCCAGAACTGACGGAGTGATGTCCAGTAGTACCATCCTGAGCGGTCAGCCGCTTTCAGCCAGTCGTCAGATATTTCACCGGTATCAATAACGTGCGCCGGTTCGAGTGTGATAATATTTTCTTTTTCAAGTTGTTCCAAAATTCGTGCACGAAACTCATATGGAATCAAAGGATTATTTATTGCATCATCCCGGGAAATTTTAAGGTCAATAAACCTACGAACAAGTCCAAGAGCTTCTTCAAAATTCATAATTTCTCAGTTACACATCATGTTTTTTGAATCTGTTCACGCAATCTGCTGAAAACACGTTCAAGTACATGGATTTCTGCAGGTTCGGCAGATTTTTTAAGTTCATCTAAAATCTCATCCAATGTCCATCTCTTTTCTGTGACTGCCCGCATTTCTTCGTGGATAATGACCGGACGGGATGCTTTAACAATTGTTACATTATTAGTATCGGATGCCGGAATCTGACTGGGTACAGCCGGGAAAATTTTAATTTCCGATATTTTTTGAGTTGTCACCGGAACACTTGGATTACCCGGCTTCGTATTTAATGAGGAAATATCCGGAAATGTTTTTTCATCATTATCATAAATTTCCTTTACCTGTTCTACCATCGGTTGGATTTTTTCTTCGAACTCTTTTTTGATCTGTGGTGGAAGAACACTTGGATTATCCAGCTTCGTATCTAATGAAGAAATAACCGGAAATGTTTTTTCATCATTATCATAAATTTCCTTTTCCTGTGCTACCATCGGTTGGATTTTTTCTTCGATCTCTTTTTTGATCTCTGGAAGAACACTTGGATTATTCGGCTTCCGCGAAGGAACGACAGGAGACGCGAATGTATCTAATGAGGGAATAACCGGAATTGTTTTTTCATCATTATCGTAAATTTCCCTTGCCCGTGTTACCATCGATTGGGTTTTATCTTCGATATCTTTTCTGATCTGTGGGGGAAGTGATACATACATTTTGGAGACATCAATCTTGAATGCCCCATCGATTTTTGATGAGAAATTCAAGGCAAAACGGGCGAGTTTAGTATGCTCATCATACGTCCTGATCCGGCACCATCCTCCGCTCTGTATCATGCGATCGTTCCGGTAAATATAGAATCCCTGCTGCTGGTTCCATTTTTTCGGACCGGCTGCTTTTGAATGGGCCTGATAAGTGGAGAATGCCTTACTGGGCGGTAAAATATATGGCTCAATTACAGCTTCACCATGGACGCCCCCATGTTCCAAGGGAATTCTGATGACGTCAAGTTCTTTGGTTGCCTTCTCATTTCTCGCATATGGGTCCCAAGGCAGGATCTCATTTTCATTAAGAAAAAGTCTCATTTTTTTCCCGGGTACTTCTCCCATAAGGAACCGGTGAAAAACCATTGCAAGGTGTTCTTCAAGATCCCTGCACATTGTTATCAGTTTTTTCCTGGCACGTTCAGTATTGGGGTTTTCATATTCCAGAATACGATCAATCCGCTGCCAAAAAACAACAGTACCGGTTTTGTTCTGAAGATAATCCTTAATCACAGCATCAAGGCTGTTTTTCTTTATAGGCAGGATTTCCCAGCGATCTGTCCGGTTAACATGATCAAGGTCCCATTTGAAGGAAATTATATCATTATCCGGGAAATCAGATTTTGTCGCAACCAGCCAGTGTTTGCTCTGACTAAACGATGCAGTTTTCAAACCCAGACCAAATTTACCAAGACTCTTCTCATTGTAAATGCTTGCTGATCCATAACGCATGGCCTCTTTTAATTTTTCGGCAGACATCCCCTTGCCATTATCCGCAATCATCACCCAAGAGTTCTCACCATCAAATTCAACTTTGATTGAGACCTCTGTTGCATCTGCCTCAATTGAATTATCAACAAGTTCAGCTACTGCTGTCGGGAAATCATATCCAATATCCCGTAATGAATTAATCAGTCGTTTGGCTGATGGGATTACTTCTTCAACAGCATAGTTTTTTGCCAATTTACACTCCCCTCAGTTTTAGAAATTTGTTCAAGGTAAAATAATACTCGTACTATTATTTATGAGGTCTTCCAGAATTTTTTTACCAACATGGATATCCGAATATCATTTTGGATTCAGATTATTCCAAGCAGCAATATTCTGGCAGAAATCATAACTGTTCGTTATTGTAATCGTATGAATAATAAACCATCCGATATTTGTTTTCCGAGGATCTAACAAATTTGACAAGAG
The DNA here is from genome assembly GCA_030651815.1 of Methanoregula sp. GTDB lineage: Archaea > Halobacteriota > Methanomicrobia > Methanomicrobiales > Methanospirillaceae > Methanoregula. The sequence continues at coordinate 880 of JAUSBW010000150.1, read as the reverse complement.
AATGAGATCTGATACACTCAATACCCCCTCCCCGGCACAACCCCCCGGAAAAAAACGACCCTCATATTCGCGTTCTGACTGCGTTTCTCAGGTCCGATGGCCTAAACTCTGTGAAAAAACAAACCGCGATCTAAAGGGCCTTGGTGACCTTCGTTTTTTAAGCCCGTTCCAGCCGTATTTTGGTAAACAGGGCGAGATTAAGGCACTTATTTTCACATCCCAGAACATTACTGCTTTGCGGGGGTTTTCCGGACCGGAAACCGGCAAACGGAGCCCAATTTGGGCTTTTTTTACTCATGTTTAGTACCCCCGATTCCAGAGGTCTCCGAGGAGGGATATATGAGCACCCCCCACCCCCGGCTGCACCGTCACCGAATCCAAACCCCGATTCATCTCCACAAAAAAGGCCAAAAATATTTTCCCGACCCACTCGTTGTCGAAAAAAGTTATCCAAAAAAAAGATTACTGGTATTCCGGCGGCTGAACTTTCTGCGGAAGCCCGCCCTTGAAGTGCTGCTGGATCTTGCCATAATAATTCCGCAGGTTCTCGTTCATAGTAGGATGCACCTTCTTCTGTGCCGCCTCGAAGTATTTCATTGAGACAATCGTCTGACCATCGCGGAGGGCAAGCATGCCGGCTTCGCGGCACACGGATTCAAGATCCGATCCCACGAATCCTTCCGTAATGACGGCAAGCGTTGCAGCAAGGGCGTCCCGGGCCGGATCGGAAAATGTCAGCTGCTTCTCCTGCATCAGCTCGATGAGCCGCCTGCGCCGGGCCCCGGCAGGAATGCCAGTGGCATCTTCCGCTGCCGGAGTGATGGCTGCCTTCATCTCATCGGCTGTGATCGCTTTGTCCCTGCCAAGCTTATCGACCAGC
>JAUSBW010000148.1 GCA_030651815.1 Methanoregula sp. | reverse complement strand
TAACCCTGACTGCCGCATCCTTGTCATCAGTTCATCTGCGGTCTATGGATATGCCGGAGAGAATGCCATCGCAGAAGACCAGCCATTAAAACCACTCACAGAGTATGGGCTCAGCAAGGCAACTCAGGACAATCTGTGCCATATGTATCACAAGACCCGAAATTGTCAGGTTGCCATCGCACGACCCTTCAACCTTGTCGGACCGGACCAGCCGGTTTACTTTGTGTGCGGGAAAATTGTGCAACAGGTGATCGAGATCGAACAGGGGAGACGATTGTCTATGGATCTGTTCGAGATCCAGTCCTGTCGGGATTTTATCGATGTGCGGGATGTGGTGAGGGCGTACTGGGCGCTCGTTTCGCATAAAAAATTTGAAGAGGATTGCGCAGGAAATGCATTCAATATCGGTTCGGGAAGGGCACATCCCGTTTCCACGGTTATTGATCTCTTACAGGAGATTACCGGAAAAGAATATCCACTCCACCTCCCGGCTTTGTACCCTTCAATAGCCGTGCCCTCTCAAAAGAGTGATAATTCACTGATACACCGCATCACCGGCTGGATGCCCCGGATCTCATTAAAAGAGTCATTGTCGGATATGCTGGATGCAGCACGAAAAAAGATGCACACCTGAAAAGTAGTGTCCAGGGTGCCCATAGTACGATACCATGTGAGTTTGAAGTGCCGGGGGTGCGGTTAAAGTGCTGTTCCGGGAATCTGCCTGAGCGATTTCCTCCTGCCAACTCCCTGGAAAAACGCCCGCTGCACCAGCGCCGCATTCAACCTGCTGATTTTGGCATGAAAATCTCGCAAATTGAGAAGGAAATAATCACCGAATTCCAAATTCAGGTTTTTTATAATCGCCGTTGCAGCTGCATTATGCCCGGAAAATATTGATCGTGTATCAAGATCGGCTAAGATTTTATCGTATGTTTCAATAAGTGGACATTGATCTACAATTAAAAAATGGGAGCATATCTGTTCGTGAATGATACTGCCTGGACAAAGTTTCAGATGTAATATCATAAGTGCAGAGGTGGATCAAGGGAGGGGACATGCTTTTGTCCCCTCCTTGCACAAGAGTCAAAGCAATCCCCTTGTGAAATATGGATCTTAGCCGATCTTTGGACGCGATCTATTATTTCATATGAGCCCATCCAACCAGCGATGAAAATCATTGGACACGTCCTGTTTCGATCAGACCATTTGCAAATTATATCACTCCCATCTCACTCAACCTCGCCGGTAAATACGTCTTTGTAACAAAATCCAGCCCCCTCGCAGCAAACGCCTGCTGTTCAGACTTCAGTCCCAGGCT
>JAUSBW010000070.1 GCA_030651815.1 Methanoregula sp. | reverse complement strand
AAGCCCCAACCATAATTTGAACCCAGAACCCGCTCATTACAAGTCAGCCGCTCTGCCAACTAAGCCAATGAGGCGCTATACACTATAGGAATTCCACGATAAAAAAGATGGCGCTGATGGTGAAGCATTCACAGATATCATCGACTCCCCTTCGCACACGATGGCAAGGGTCTCGCACAAAATCGATAGATAAGGCAGGACAAGTGTCAGCCTTTTGACAAGATCGTGATACAAACCTTAAGAATAATCAGCAGCACTCGATTTTTAAAAAAAGCGGAAAAAATGATAATTCATCCGAAGTTGGGGAACGTATCGCCCGAAAAAGTCATCCATTTTTTTGCATTGCCACTACCTTCGCATGTGCATGAAGGTTGTCAGCTGTACACTTTCATTCCGCCATAAGTGTACATTTTCGCACCGCTATTGACATTGGTAAAGAAATTTTGGTTTATTTTTTAAGGGATTGGGGGGAGTTATGCAACAACCTCTTGAGTAATATTCATTTTGTACCCGATGATAATTTTATAAGTAAAACCATATTACTACTATTACAAATATTACTAAGGACAAAGATTATGACCAGTAAAACAAAAATATCAGAGGGGTATTCCACCGTACTTCCCGCTGAAATCCGAAAAGCGCTGGATCTCAACCCGGGAGATGTGCTCCAGTGGGATGTAGAAGATGGCCTCATTACAATAAAACCCCGGAAAAAAATGACACTCACGGGAATCTGTGGCGTTATCAGCAATGGGGGAAATGCGGTGAACGATAAAAAGAAAATACAGTCTGGGGAATAATGATCTTTGTTGATTCCTCATTTTTTATCGCGCTTGTTGATCGGAAGGATCAGTGGCATCCTGCCGCAAAGGCAGTTCTTCCAGTTCTGACCGATGAGACTATCATCATTTCAGATTTGATCGTTGCCGAATCCGTAACCATCATAGGCAGGCGGAGCGGGGGAAAAGCGGGAGAGCAGTTGTATCACTATTTTATAGACAATTGCGATCTCGTTTTTTCTGACGAAAAAATACTCAAAGGATGCATGTCCATTTTTCTTCGCTATGATGGTACCCTGTCAGTTTCTGACTCTGCATCTGTTTTTATCATGATGAAAAAAAATATCGACCGGATCCTTTCATTTGATTCAGATTTCGATAAAGTTGCGGGGATCGTCAGGATACATGAGTCCTGATGGAGAGCATTTGCATACAATTCCCTGGAAGTAATCCATTTTTTATTATATAAGGACGATAGCAAAAATCCCTATAAAAGTAGACCCCTCTCTCCAGGGAAACCCCCGACCTCATCTTCCCCATGATATCCAAAGGTTATATCCGGATCCTGGGTTCCGGAAATAACCCTGTTTTTCCCATCTCATCAACCCAGAAGTCATCTTCACCCCAATCTGCCTCCCATTAGCATCCATTAGCGTACATTTTAAACCAGGTATCTATCCCGGTTTGCCTCAGATCCCACCAAAATAGCGAGTCCCCAAAACCGTGTGACGGAATTCCACTGTTTCTGCAACCTAAAGCCGATCCGTCCAGCTAAAGACCTTCTGGGGTGTGATTCCTCACGACGGAGATCCCTCTCACGAGAGAAAACCCCGACATCATCTCCCCCAATGGGATCTAAAGGTAATAAACGGATCCTGGGATCCGGAAACCCCCCCGTTTTCCCCATCACAATAACCCAGAGGTCATCTTCACTCCAGTCTGCCTCTCAATAGCATCCATTAGCGTACATTTTAAAGATATTATCAACCCCGGTTTGCCTCAGATCCCCCCAAAATGGCGACTCCCCAAATCGGTGTGACGGAATTCCCGCTTTTCTGCA
>JAUSBW010000135.1 GCA_030651815.1 Methanoregula sp. | reverse complement strand
AGCCCAAGCTAAAACCCTCATTAATGATTCAGATCCCGAAATCAGATTTTGTTATTTTCCATGTCGACCAGATAATTCAGAAATTTCAGATAAACCCCCGGTTCCTTTCCAGAATACGTTAACTCTCTAAAACTCCCTTCAGAAATCACCAAAAATGGCTTGAATAACCATTCGATAAGCCCATACGTCGGATTGTCCATCGGCCGTTTAGCATACTTGATATTCGGAAGTTCAAAGAAATTTAGCGATCGGTCTCGTGCCATAGCCTGCATAACTGCCTGAAAGAGTAACGCAATATAGGTAAGCATCATCAACGCTTCGATACGATCTGGATTTTTCAGAAAGAGGGTATCGACTAACATCGGCTTCTTGAGCCTACTGAACAAATTCTCAACCTTCCACTGACCTTTATAACGGAGCAAGACGTCTCGGTTGACCAGTTTATCAGCAGAAACATTAGTGATCAGAGCAAATGATTCAGCTTCCTGCCGGTATTTCAGAATGCGTTCATTTACAGGGATAACATCGATAACTTTGACCCGGAATACTGTCGTAGATTCTTGAGGGCGCGGGTTCTTCGGGGGTCTCCCGGCTGATTTTTTAATGTGCGTTTCCGGTATTGACTCCAGAAGAACCTGATATCTGCCGCGGTTCTTCTCCTTCAGGAACACTCGAATATCCTTCAGAGCATCTGCATCACAGGCATATGTCTCTTTAAATTTCTCTGTGGCGTGTATACGCAGGTCGTCTCGTTCTGTTTTGAGTCGTTTCTCAGTCATCTTATCCGACTTGTTCGTCCGGTAGATCAAAATACGGTAAGAGTGTCCATCGATCATCTCGGAAAATTCCTGCACGGCATAAGTTGCCCGGTCTTTCCCATTTGTATTCACACAACAGGCACCTAACTCAGTCCATGCATTTTCACGATATGCCAGATCACGGAACCGTGATGATACTTTATTGTGAAAATTTGCCGGAATAAGCGATATAAACCAGAGCGGCGTCTCTGATGACGTCATCTCCTTGAAGTTTTTCAGGTTGACCAACTTGGAATCGGCGATATAGATATATTCAGATAGTTGATCTCCCAAGATTACCTTTAACCGTTGGATGGCTTCAGTGTTCCAGGTGCTGTCGGACATATTGCCGTCAAGCGATTTGGCGTCGAACACAATGCCATTGCCGTCAACGATTATGCCGGTTTTTATCTGTTTCAGATCCGGTCTGTGAGCTTTACTATGTCCATTCGCCGGGGTGAGACCTTTATGAGCTGCCTCATCACACATGGCATAAATTCCCTGCAAAACATGGGAAGTGGTATCGCTATGCAGTATATAACTCCGGGGTAACCCAAAAAGTTCATAGACCTGCAATGAGATTGATGTAAAAATATCCTGGCATCCTGCTTCGTGTAACCTGTCAAGCAGCGTTGCGAAGGCATGACTGGTGAAATCCGTAAGCTGAACCGATTCTTCAAAAAGGAGAACCAAATCCAGATCTTCAAGCCGTTCTGAGACTTTATAAAGGGGGATCCGACCATTCTCAGACATAAACATCATATAGATCAGGCATAATGCGAGTGTGCCTGGACTGACCTGCCACTGGGTATCATCCCATCTGACTTTTTTGTTGATGAAGTCAACAAGATGGAACCGGTCGGAGTAGTGTTTTACCAACAGAAAGATGTACGGAGTGCAGTATCCTGAACGCTTTCGGGCGGTCTTGATGATCTCTTTCAAATCGTTGTTTAATTTCTGACCGTCCCGGAATCGGGGATTCAGTTTACGGAGCTGTTTAGGGGTTGCGGGGGCTTCTGATTTCATACTCCCCATATAATATTGTTTTCTGAGTTATATATCTAAGCAATAATACATTTGAACAGAAGGAAATCTGCAACTTAAAATAATTCACCACTCAGTTTGAAGGGGGGATTGAAATATGCG
>JAUSBW010000134.1 GCA_030651815.1 Methanoregula sp. | reverse complement strand
ATTTCCTTCTTTTTCAGTTGCGCGTTTTCTTTTCTTACAATCTTGTCTTTTGGGGTCTCTTCCAATGTCACTTGATTATCAGGCAACCCACAAAGGTTTTGAAGATATTCTCTCCTTTTCCTTGGATCTCGTGCTACATTTCTAGGCATCGTCATTTCTTTGACCTCGGTTCATTTTGACTTATACAATTGTTAGCAGGCAATAGGAGCGTTAGACGACAAAGAGGGAGGCACTTCATCCCCGACCTAAAGTTCGGGGTCTTCCCGTGCCCCCTCTTATCTCCCGAGACGGAGGTAAAGGGATTACCCCGTAGCATAACAAGGATACATTAATCTAAACCAAGTGCAAATGTAAAAGGGACATTTGCCAGGGTGGGGTAGTTGGTCATCCTAGAGGATTGTGGATCCTCCGACCCGGGTTCGAATCTCGGCCCTGGCCTTTTCTTTTCTTCTGTTTTTTCGTGTGTTGGGCATGAAATTGTTCATCCATGACCGGGTTTTTATTCTGCAATTTCTGCTTTGCCCGTATTCACGGGTGCCCATCCTGTTATCCGGTGCGACAGTATATTTTTGTACAACAACTAACAAAAATGTACAATACTCGGAAGGCGTCCCTGCCGATTGCAGTGGGGCTCGTGAGGATTTTTAATGGCACACCACAAGTATGTCCACGGCTATTCAGCACGCGAGTCGGAGCGGCTCGCGGATCAGGCACAGACCCTCACGGGGCTCCTGCACGATGACACTCACTATCCCGCAGGATCACGGGTGCTCGAAGCCGGTTGCGGGATCGGCGCCCAGACCGGGATCCTGGCACGGAACAGTCCCGGTGCCCTGATCACGTCCCTCGATATTTCAGAGGACTCAATAAAGCGTGCGGAGGTGAAGATCCGTAAGGAAAGGATCACCAATGTGACATTCCGTCAGGGTGACATCTTCCGGCTCCCGTTCGAACCGTCAACCTTCGATCATATCTTTGTCTGTTTCGTATTGGAACATCTCACGGAACCGCAACGAGCGCTGGAACAGCTCCGCCCACTCCTCAAAGAAGGCGGGACGATAACCGTGATCGAGGGTGATCACGGCTCTACGTTCTTCCACCCGGAGAACCCGGATGCCCGGCGGGCCATCGGCTGCCTTGTAGAACTCCAGCAGCAGGTGGGTGGCAATGCCCTCATCGGAAGACAGCTCTATCCGCTGGTTGCCGGCGCGGGATATACTGATGTCCGGGTCTCACCGCGGATGGTCTATGTCGATGCCTCCCGCCCCGCGCTTGTTGAGGGATTCACGAAACTGACCTTCACAGCCATGGTCGAAGGGGTTACCCCTGAGGTACTGAAGCAGGGGCTGATGAGCCGTGAGGAGTGGGTGCGGGGAGTTGCAGCACTCTACCGCACTGCCGAACCGGACGGGGTCTTCTGCTACACCTTCTTCAAGGCCACTGCACGGAAATGAGAGAAGGAAGTGGCTGGTTGTTGCCGACCAGTTCTCACCCGAGCCTGTGCCGGTCTGATATAATCATCCCTTATTTTTCCTGTACCAACTTCCGGGATAAGAAAACGCGACCGGTATAAATGGTCGTATGAAAAATACTAATGGAGAAAAGTTCATGGATACCATCGTTCTTGTTGGCTATATCGCCGGCGTCCTCACAACGACAGCGTTTGTACCGCAGGTGGTGCGGGCATGGAAGCTTAAGGAAACCCGGGATCTCTCGCTTGCCATGCTCATTTTATTAGCTGTCGGCATCTTTCTATGGACCTGCTATGGGTTCTGGACGGCGTCACTGCCCATCATAGTGGCAAACGTGATCACGTTTGTCCTGATCCTCGTGCTGCTCGGCCTGAAGATCCGGTACAAATAACTCTTTTTTTTACGGAATACTACCGTTTCCGCATCCACAAAAAACCTTAAAAATCTAAAACCGTTTAAAAAAGGGATATTGACCGGATAATGTTGGGGAATTATTCAGTCCTCAAGGAGCACTAGGCATCTGCCAATCTTGTCATGGAGTCCCTGCCGCTTTTTTGTAAAACCTATCATCAAAAACCCGATGAAGATGATCAGGGCGGAGATAAATTTCCCGAAGTGGCGGAGCGTGACCCGGGCAAACGTGGGTTTGTTGCCCTCCATATCGGTCACCATGATACGCATCAGCACTTTACCGGGCGTTGCCTGGCTGCGGGAGGACTCGAACCCGGCAAAGTACAGCCACGGGATCACGATGACGAGCATCCCCAGCGCTGCAACTATGGGAGCGAGTGCCGCATCTGCCGTGCCTGCCTCAGTGAGTTCAGAGATCGGCGCTCTCTGGACAGAGAGATAATACGCATATTTTACCCCGTTTGTCAATGAGAAGAACGTGATCGTGACAATTCCAATAAGGAGGATGAGGATTACATCGACAATGAACGCGATAAACCGCCTGCCAAGACCTGCATACACCCCGATTTCGGGCCCCTCAATCTCTTCAGGAACGACGACGGGCTTTGCCGGAAGAGATGCGTTATCTGAGCCGCACCACTGGCAGAATTTTCCCGATGCATCGGTCTCTTTTCCACATTTAGGACAGAACATTCCCTGTTACTCCTGATACATAACGTTAATCCGGGTGTCCTTTTTAATTTAACTGTTCTTTCCTGTCATTTTATGCATTTTTGCCAACCGGAACTCTGCGATAATGAAAAACAATGCATGGGTGGGCAGATTCGTACCAGCACCATTTCCAAGCACAAATCAGAAATATATACAAATTTAAAGCAATCACCATGAAAAACACCCTGTCCCTGCTGACCGCAATCGTGCTCGTGCTCTGTGCGCTCTCAGCCGGTTGCACGAGCCCCACGCAGGCAGAGATCAAACCAGTGGACCTCCCCACACCACTCCCCACACCTGTCACCACACCTGTCACCACCTCCGTTGCAACTGTTGTGGCAACCCCCGTCGCAGTCGATACGCTGCCCCCCGAGCAGTTTGTTGACCTCCAGCTTACAAAAGAGCGCCCCGACTTTTCCCTTCACCTGCTCTATAATGGCGGAAAAGGAGAGATCTTTGTCCAGAATGTTATGATGAAGGTTACCCGCTCTGACGGGCAGGTCATACAGCAGTACCTGAATGACGGGCAGCGAAAACCCCGGCGCGGAGATGAGCTGGTGATACAGGGAAGCAGGGGAAGTGACCGGGTCGAGGTCTTTGTGACCAGTGCAGGAAAAACCTATAAAGCGATAGACAAGCCCATGCTCACATCATCAATGTAAATATACTTTTTTAAATCTGTAGAAACGGACATGAACGGGAAGGGGTAACGGGCTTTTATCTCCCGTCTACTATGTATTTCTCGTCATCAAGAGGATGATTTCTAAAAAAACCCTTTTTTTAATCATCATCCCGCATGGTGTGATTTCCCGACCCTTTCAGCATACTTCTGGGTCAGGTAACCAAGAATGACGATGATACCCCCGGTTGCTGCGAGCACCAGCCATTGCTCGGGACCGGCAGTGCCAACTGCAAGCCGGGTGAGCAGGTTGAGCGGGTTTGAGGGCAGTGCCAGAACAAAGAGAATCACGACCACGAGTGCCGTGGAGAAAATGAACTGTGCCGCCGTCCGCTCACGGTAGTGTAGTGCAGTGAGAGCGCCAAGCAGGATAAGAATAAGTGAGCTGACCACAACCTGCAGCAGGATCAACCCGGCATTTTCGATTGCAATTCCATTGACCATCAGGAGCAGCAGCCACGCCCCCGCCTGTATCGGCACCAGCAGCTCGCAGGCCAGAACCTTGCCCCAGACCATCTCTGAGAAGGTGATCGGTGTCGAAATCAGGGTCTCTAAGGTCTCGTGCTGGTACTCCTCGGTGATGAGATCGATGACAAGCGCGGACGCGATGATGGCTGGCATAAATACCAGCAGGGGAATTAAGAGCCCGTACACAAATTCGTAGAAGTCTCCGCCCCCGGTGGTTTTTGGAACCTGGATCGGAATCGGTTGTTCACTGAGCCGGTCTACCCGTATCTGGCGCAGATCCTTTTCATATTTTAAGAAAACATCCTTGAGTTTCACATCGACAATCGCACTCTGGAGATCATTGGTCAGTGTATAGAGCGTGATCTTGATCGGCTCATCTGCTGATGGGGAGGTGTCGGGTACGTAGATCACCGCTGAAAGTTTTCGCTCTTTTAACGCGGCAACCCCGGTAGAGAGATCCATCGCGTAGACCCGGAAGTCCGGGCTGCTCTCGAGGTACCCGAGCATCGCTGAATCGTTGCCGGTACAGGCGATGTTGTACTTATACCGCGAATACTTCGAAAGAGATGAAGGGTCATACATGGAGGTGAGCCCGACCATGAGAAACGATGAGAACAAGGCGATGAAGAGCTGGAGCAGGACTGCAAGCAGGATCGTGCGCTCATTGAACAGTCCCCGGAACTCTTTCTTTGCGATAATTGACAGGTGACGCGCTTTCATCCGATCCACCCCAGGATAAAGTAGAGGTTATACAGGCAGTGAACCGCAGTAGCGAGAACCAGCCCGATAACCAACCCTTTCTGTCCCCAGAACTTCAGCGAACATGCAACGATCAGCACTCCCACAAAATGCAGGAGCAGTGGCATCCAGAGCACCCCTAATGACAGGAAAAGTATGCTGCCAAATATCGATTCGGTGATCTGGGCAAGCGTAATGAAGAGGAGCAGTTTTTCGGCAACCAGAAATCCTATTGCGGTTGCGGCGCAGGCAGCGATCAGGTTCTTCCATGTGAGGAAGGATGGGTCCTGGGCAAAGAGGGTATAGATACCGACCGCTTTTGCACATTCCTCAACCAGTGCGGCAAAGATGAGGAGGAGTACCAGCGAATACGGCATGGGCAGGTTGAAAAAGAGCGTGAGGCTCATCAGCTGCACCATGAACACAAACGGTATGGAGAACCCGGTGAGCAGAAAGACTGAGAGAAACGGGTGCCGGCGGCTCATGATCCCGGAAAGGAACTCGCGGATCCGTGGCAGGAGCGGTTTTTCTGAGAAGAGCCGCTCTTCTTTGAAATTTTTCATCCCGATGTAGAAGAGCACCGCCCCAGTCAGCCAGAAGAGGGAGGTTGAGTAGAGGTAGTCTGTGATCGTCCACGGATCGCCCTGGATTGAGAGGACGATCAGCGTCAGCGGGGAGATGAGGGAGATGACGTGCACGTTTGCAAAGATACTGGGGAAGAACAGGTACGAGGTAGCAACTGTCGAGAAGAAGATCGAGATGAACGAGAGTTCCTTGAAACTGCGCGAGAGCATGCCGATCAGGAGCGCATTTGCAAGGAAAAAGACGATGACCGGTATGAGGGGGAGAATGATGATAAGGGGCGCCCTTACGTAGAGCGTGAGGGCAGTGCAGATGGCAACCATCCCGATGAAATAGGGAAGCATCTTTCCGATGATGATGGAGGAGGATGCCACGGGAGTTGAGAGCAGGACTTCGCCTTTGCGTTCAATGCGCTCGTTCATGATACTCATCATGAAGAACTGCGAGGTGAAGTAGAGTGGGAAGATGAAAACGAAGACAAGGATGATGGAATCAAACGGAAGCGGGGGTGAGAGCTGAGACGGTGTCTTGAACCGTCCCATCGTGCTTTCGGAAGAGAGGACTTCGGTGTAGCGCGAGATCTGGGTATTTTTTGCACTGGTTCTGAACAGTTCCTGCCGGAGTTCCTCTTTGGTAAAGTCCAGTGCGGGTGAAGGTGTGGGGACATTACTTATCTCTCCTTCAGGTACCGGTGCTTTGCGGCTGGGGGCTGCCTGAACATACTGGCCCGACTGGGTGGATAAGAAGGTGAGTTCACTTTTTACGGTCTGGACATCGATCCAGAGCGGGTACGCAGCGAAGAGATCCGTTTCCCGGTTGTAGACCGTGTTGACGTATTTGGCATAGTCGCGTTCGAAAGTTTTCTGTGCCGCTTTTGCCCGTTCGGTCGGGTTGCCATACACCTGCCCGTGAATGATGATCAGGTCAAATGCGTTTCGGTTCTTTTCAAGGGTAGCCGTATCGATCTGGTACACTGAGAACCTGGCATCGCTTGCAATCAGCTGCGCGATCTCAGGATCGTCAACGCCCACTTCATACATGCCGTCTTGCAAGTGCATGCCCGTCTGGGCGGCAAAGCCGGTTACCGCCACCAGTAAAATAAAAAGGACAACCGCAACCGGGAGAACCTCCCGACTCATCATGGTGAAGGATTTTTTCACTTCCCATCGCGCGATGGTCGAGATGTCGGTAAGTCTGCCCATACGAGGTATGACTCCTGTAACTACTATCACAACTCACAAGTATTTCTGTGATTTTCCGCAGTAGTTGTAGTATACAGTGTAGTATTTGGTATCGCTCAAATAGTACTCGGTGCTGACAGGCGGAACATATCAGGTTTCAATGCAGAAATGTGCTTTTAAGTGAAACGATGCCCATGCATCTATGAGTTATGCGGTTTTAGTAATGGTATGCCCGGCCTTTCACTCACGGTGCTCGTGGATAATGTAACTCTTATTGACCGGTATTTTTTTGCCGAACCCGGCTTTTCGGTGTATATCGAATCAGGAGGAAAGCACCTCCTCTTTGATCTTGGGTACTCGGATATCTTCCTGACGAATGCGGGAAAGATGGGAATCGATCTGCTGAACGTCGATTTCGTAGCACTATCGCACGGGCACATCGATCATACCGGTGGACTGGTACCGCTCATGCGGCACCATCTGGAGGCAGTCATTGAGGATCGCCCGCACAAAAAACCCGCCATCATCGTGCACCCGCACTGTTTCTGCCCTCGCCCGTATCCTCCGCTTGCTGACATCGGATCACCGGTTGATGCAGGACAACTCGCCCGGCACTTCCCGGTAACAACAAGCCGGGCTCCCATCTGGCTCACGGACGATCTGGTGTTTCTGGGGGAAATTCCGGACGATGGTGGCTGCCGCGACACGAAAAAACGGACGATCCTGTTGCCCGAAGGAGAACAGCCGGATCTGCTCAAAGATGACACGGCACTTGCCTATCGATCTGATACGGGGCTTGTCATCATCACCGGCTGTTCCCATAGCGGTATCGGCACTATCACGAGATATGCGCAGGAGGTATGCGGTGAAGAAAAAATCCGGGATGTGATCGGAGGGTTCCATCTCACTGAGGACAATCCTGCCGGTATATCAGAGACCGTTCAGGAGCTCATAAAGATCAAACCCGCAAACCTCCACCCCTGCCACTGCACATCGCTTCCGGCAAAGTGTGCGCTTGCGAAGAAAGCGCCAGTCCATGAGGTGGGTGTGGGGCTGAAACTGGAGTATTGAGCCCCAGGGTATTCAGGTTTTCCTGAAGTGAAAAAGCAGTCGGGAAAATCCGCTGAACCTGTTGCAGATACGGTAATGCCTGCACGATGTTATTTGTGATACAGGAAAAGCCGGGTCCCCTGGTGAACAGGGACATCTGGATGCCAACATCGCAGAATGTCATTTCAGGAAGGGTCATACGTGGAGAATCATTCAATGGTCAGAGAAAAATTTGCTGGTAAACGGGTAGTTTACCCTTTGTTAATCTGATCAGGTGCCCCCATCCCAATCTATATCTTTGATTCCACCCACATCTGATTAAAAAGGCAACCACGCATGATAACCGCCCGCAATCTCTTAAAAAACTTTGATGGTTTTATGGCACTGGATGGTGTCAGCTTCGAGTTTGAGGACGGTGAGATCTTCGGGATCATCGGGCACAACGGGGCGGGCAAGACCACGCTGCTCAAGATCATATCGGGACTGATCGCCCCCACCTCCGGGGATCTTTTCATCAATGATATCGATGTGGTGAAAAACCCGGTTGCGCTCAAAGAGAATCTCGGGTACCTCCCGGAGGAATCCCGGCTCTACGAGTCGATGACTGCGGAGAACTATCTCGCGTTCTTCGGTGAGATTTACGGGCTCTCCCCGCAGGAGATTCGCATCCGGTCCAACCAGCTCTTCGCTGCGCTCTCGCTGGAACCGGATGGCAAAAAACTCGGGGAGTTCTCAAAAGGGATGAAACGCAAAACGGCGATCGCACGGTCTCTCATCCATGAACCAAACTTTCTTGTCTACGATGAAGCCACCAGCGGCCTTGACCCGATGACCTCGCGGTTCATTGCCGATTACCTGCGCACGTTAAAAAAGGAGGGCAAGACTATCGTGCTCTCTGCGCACAACCTCTACCAGGTGGAGGCGATCTGCGACAAGGTGATGATCTTAAAGCGCGGGAAGATGGTGGCTTTTGGCACCATGAAGGAGCTACGCGAGCAGTTCGGCACGCTTACGTACGCGATCTTCTTTTCTATCAATGATGCGGGCAAACTGATCGGCCATTCCAAGACCTACCGGCAGGAAGAGGGGCTCTTTGTGTGCGACGCGGAGAGTATGGCTGAACTCAACGAATGTACCGGGCTGATCCACGATGCCGGCGGGAAGGTGGAGAAGATCGAAAGCCGGTATCCTTCACTTGAAGAGATGCTCCTCAAGATTGGGAAATAGCGACAGGATTGCCCGGGTATCCCCCTCTCCGGGCCGGTGCTGCGGTTACACAGAAAATACCGAAACCCTGATCATCATTCCGCCTAATTTCTTGTCCGGTAGATCATAGAGCAGCTGATCCGGTCCCTGCGCGAACGATTCACGGTCCTTCTGACCGACTGGACAGCAAAACGCATCACCGTTCTCCTTCTCCTCGCGTTTGTCTCCGAATTCATCTTAACCGATCTCCAAACCACCTCGCTCTCTATTGAAGGTATGAAAAAGATGGTGGCGTCGGTCGATGTCCGCGGCAGCCTTGCCGTTCCGGGCATGCTGGAAGGCACGATCTGGCTGAAGGCCGACCATCTCGTTGATCTCGCCATCTCGCTCGGGCTTCTTGTCAGCATCAGTGCCATCCTTATCCTTGCGGACAAAAAACAGCATGTAAGGAACCTTTTTATCCTGTACAATGTTTTCCTGCTCTTCTGGATTGTATACAATGTGATCCTGATGGTCGCAAGCATATGGAGCCGGCAAGGCGTTGCCATCCTGCACCTGCTGGACGCGGCCCTCATCTGGTTATTCAGCATCCTATCGTTTGGGATCTTCTACTGGGTCCTTGATGCAGAACTGCAGGAGACCCGTCTGGCCCATCCCGGCACAAAGATCAATTTTCTCTTCCCGCAGACGGCAAACACGCTGAAAGGCTGGGGGGGCTGGACGCCCGGCCTTTTGGATTATATCTTCCTCTCGTTCAACTTCTCCACAACGTTCGGCCCTGCGGACACGCAGGTGCTTTCCGTAAAGGCGAAGCTGCTGATCATGTGCCAGGCGACCCTCTCGCTCATCATCATCGTCACCATTGCCGCGTGGGCTATCAGTAACATATGAGCATGCGGCACGGGTGCCCTGAATATGTAGGAGGATCCGGCCCGTTTACATAAAAAACGCGGTGGCCGGCTGCGCTTATTCCGGCCCGGTCTTTTGGGCAAGGTATGCCCGGATGGGGAATTTCGCCGACCGCCGGCTGTCCATCCAGACTGAGAACCCCACCGAGTCGATTGGCCGGAACCCGTTATTGATAAGCCAGCCGGTCACCTGTTCCGGGGTATGGCGGTACATGGTGACCGGTGCGTTCGTGCCGATATGTTCCGGCCCGACCATCACTTCGGCAGGTTCGTCCGGGCCGCGGTCGCCCGTGATAAAGACAAACGTGCCACCATCGGCTAAGATCCATCGGACTTCGGCAAACACCGTATCAAGGTTGGCAAAGAACCGGAAGACTCCGGTGGAGACGGTATGGTCGCAGGACGCGTCGTCAAACGGGTACGGGACGGCCGTCAGGTCGTGGCGCACCAGCCGGGCGGCAAAGCCCTTCTTCCGGCAGGCCTCCAGCATATCGCTGCTGATGTCCATCCCGAACACCCGGAGCCCTGCCTTGTGGAACTGTACCGAACCGAGGCCGGTGCCGATCCCGATGTCAAGCACGGTCTCACCGGGATTCGTGAAGGGGAAGGCGAGTCCGAACACGACTGCCGGCCCATGCCAGCCGACAGCCTCAGCCTCTGAATCGTATCCCTCAGACCGTTCCGTGTATGATACCGCTTCGTCCGTCATCCTCTCAACCATCCAGTATACGCTCACGCCACCCGGACTGTCGCCCCGTGGTTCCGTGCCGTGGTGATGAGTGTAGTACCCCCGCCAGACTCTCTCATGAACGACTGTGCAGCCTGCTCGATCGCGTTCATACCGGTATCCCCTACTGCATAAACCGTTGGGCCAAAGGAGCTCAGACCGGCCCCTGCCGCCCCGGCTCCCCGCAGTTCATCTAAGAGACCGCTCACCTGAGGCGGCTGGAGACCGAGTTCCACTTTCTTGAACCCGAGGTGCTGGACCGCATTGATGGACGAACCGAACAGCTCGAGATCGCGCTCCACGATACCAGGCAGCATCCGCATCAGTACCTCGTGGCAGAGTGCCTGCACCTCACTGAGGGGCACCGGGCAGTGGTGCCGGAAGATGTCTGCCTCCCTCGCCCCGCTTGCTCCTGCGGGTAAGTCTGGTGTGGCAAGCAGGATCTTCCATTCGGCAGGAAAATCGTGGCGGGCGATGACCGGAGGAGACCGGATACCCCGTGATGCCGATGACGGCCTGAAATCTGTTTTATCCCCCCCGGGACCGAAGTGGTGCCCGCCATCTATGATAAATCCCCCGTGTTCAAAGGCCGCAGTACCGATACCGGAGGTGCCCCCTCGACCTGCCAGCCGTGCAAGTTCTGTCACCGGTACATTTTTGCCATAGAGTTCGCATATCGCCCGTGCGGTGGCAAGCGCCAGCTGCGAACCGCTCCCGAGGCCGGTATGGGCGGGGTAGAGTGATCGAACCGTGATGGAGGCCCCGGCTCCGGCATGGATCTGCCGGAGTACCTCCGACGCGATCCCGCTCACCCGCTCCTGTGTAGCAGTATCGCAGCGGGTCACCCTGATATCGGGGCTCTGCTGTGCTTCAAGCAGAATTCCCGGTTCATCGAGCGCGATGCCGATCCCGCCATCCACCCTTCCGGAACCGCCATGCATGTCGATCAGGCTGACGTGGATCCGTGACGGGGTGTTTACCACGATTCGCCGCTCGTCAAGAAACTGGTTGTACGGGAACTGCTCCTCGATAAAAATCAGGGGTTTGTTCTGGTGGATGATCTGGTACTGCCGGCTGAGCACGGGTTCTTTTGGGCAGAGGGAAAAAATCCTGCCCGTTTCCGTGGTAGCGGCTGTTACATGGACAGAGAGGATCTCACGCCGTGCCTCGATATGATGTTGTTTTATGATCTTTCCAATCGGGATATCGGCCATCAACAGGTCGGTTTTAAAGGCAGGAGACAGCCGCTCGACCGGGGTCTCGGATATTGCATAGATGAGCACCTCACCTGTTACGGTATCTATGAGTTCCACCACGCGGTGATTTACCGGTTCTCCTATGCTGCCATCAACCCGGCCTGCGATCTCTGCATCCGCAGGGAGTATTTCCTGCACGAGTGTCTTTACGGCAACGGGGTGTCCCGTGATCGCCTCGAGCAGTTGCGTCACAGAACCATCCGTGCCGAGCAGGATTTTCTGTACCCGTGACAACCGTCCCACCGTTTCTTCAATATCCCTTATGCTGCCCGAGATATCCATCCCAACAATCTTAACGCGGGGGCTGATAAGCGTAATGAAATCCTGTTAGCCGGCTGGGTCCGAACCGCTCACAGGAAATAAAATACCTTCAAATAGCAGAGATTTTCTTCGAAGGTTTATAACGGACTACCTTTTTTTTTGTTGTGACCCATCCAGTCAGGGGATTTTTCCGGCACCGCACACTCTTTTTTACCTTGCAGGGCAACCCTTCTCACTGACAGACCATGACAAACCCTGCAGTCTTTGACCGGATGACAGATGAAGAGAAACACAAGTACCTGGAGTTCCTGCTCTGGCACTACCGGGTGGTGGATGCGTTCTGGTTCATCTATGTTGGAGAGCACTATGGCCAACCGGTAGCAGAGAAGATAAACGAGCAGGTGTGGGGTAAAGCCGGTGGGATGGCGGCTAAAGATCTCGTGCAGCAGTTCGGTATTACCGAAAAGGGACTATCCGGGTTTGTCAAAGCGCTCCGTCTTTTCCCGTGGGCGATCATCGTCGATTATTCCATTGAGGAAAAAACGAACGAGGTGATCATCACTGTGCCATCCTGCCCTACACAGGAGGCCCGGCTCAAACGGGGGCAGGAGGAGTATGTCTGCCGCGAGATGCACCGGGCTGAGTTCACGAGTTTTGCACGGATGATCGATGAACGCATCTGCGTGGAATGCATGTTTGCCCCACCGGATCCGCACCCAAAAGAGCTGTTCTGTAAATGGCGGTTTTATCTCAGGGAGTGAAGGATCCGTTGGTTTTTTTATATATGCCTCACGAGAGTCCTCAATTGCACCGTGGATTATCCCCTGCGAAAAAATTACCGTGATCTCTTTTTGCTATCAGTATTTTTTGTTTTCTGATTGGGGGTTTGAGCAATAATTAAGGCAACACATTCCTGCGTGAGCCTCCCCCGTTTGCCAACTACCTCTCCGCTCCGGATCGTGCGGATGCGGGCTGTAAGAATGTAGCTCTCCTCAAAAAGGTCAAGTCCCCCCTCGGAAAAATCGTTAAGCGAGATCGGTATGCAGGGCGCATCGGTTGGTGGCCGGCTGCTGACCGGGCAGATCTGCACATCCCCGTTTTCAGCCGCAGATATCACAATGGCCGGGCGTGTCTTTGCCCCGCCCCGCTCTTCAAAAGCAACAGGTGCAAGAATGACATCGCCCCGCAGGTAACACCCCATGTCATAAGTACTTCAACACCATCGGACATAAGCCGTTTGATTCTTTTAAAAAACGCAGGGTTTTTCTCCCTGAGGGGTTCATTCACCTACAGAAACGATATATGAGAGGATAAGTATGGGAGCAGCACAACCGACAGCGCATGAGGCCTCACTTCTGATGGGAGCGACCCTGACCGTATCCATGATCGGGATATTCATAGGCATTTTTTTTCTTTTTATCAACATTGAGTTAGCCATCAGGATCGCGACTGCATTCCTTGCCGGTTTCGTGGGAATCATCAGTTTTGTCCGGCACTCCGTCTATTACGAGTCCGACCAGATCCGGATGGGATGGCGGCAGGAGCACAAGGAGTTCCAGCTTGAGGTAGGATATGCAAATCTTGCGATTGGCATCTGGGGTCTGGTTGCGGCAGCGTTCAACTGGGGACTTGTCTGCGGAGTGGTGCTGGCCATTTATGCAACCTACCTCTTCTGCACACTCCTTCTTCATCTCTCTGAATCCCATGCATGGGAGGATCTCCACAAAGCGGCACATCGCTTGCGGGCGATCCGGAGCGTGGTATCGACCGGGTTCTTTGTCGTTGTCCTGGCCGCGTTTGCGTTCATTGCCTTTGCTCATGCGGGTGTGTTGCCGTTTTTCCACCTGTAACGGGAACCCTCCCTCTTTTTGAGGAACAGGAATACGGTGCCCGGGCCTCTCATGGTCCGCTCAAAGCAGAATTCTTAATGCCCGGGCAGCCAACAAAAAAGAGTAATGACCCGGTGCGATCACTGCGGAAATGAAGTTGTCCTCCCGTTCTCCTGCCAGTACTGTGGGGGGAAATACTGCCCCGACTGCCGGTTGCCGCCCAACCACAATTGTGTCAATATCGCTCTGTGGAACAGCAAACCCCGTCCGGCCGTTGGGATCTCTTACGGAAAAGGCGGCAGGGCAACTCCCACAGGTGACGGTTACATCGCTGATTCGCGAAGCGATGCGAAGAAGAAACGAGGAGATGGAATCCCGTACCTGAAGATCATGATCGCAATTATTGTCCTGATCCTCCTCGGGATTGCATATCTGGTGTTCAGCGGATATCATACAGGATGAGGGATTAAAAACATGCGTCCACTTCACCTTCTTGTCATTGCCAGTATCTTTGGTATCATCGTAGTACTGGCTGTGGCCATGATTCTTGCCGGCCCGGCACTCATCCCCACACCTGCCAGTCCCCTTTCAGGTGACGTAAAATACGCCCTTGACACCCAACTGCCCGGGCCGCATTATTACACGGGTATCGATTTCGATACGCTGAAATCGAACGAACACCTCACCGTTATACCCCTGAAAAGTTTCCGACAGCAGATGACCAACTACAGCTGTGGGGCGGCAGCAGCCATGACCGTAATGTCCTAGTACGCACATCCCGTGAATGATGCCGATGAGGAACGGGTTGCCCGGGAAATGTACAGCAATGTTTCGGAGAAAACAGGAATCAACCCGGAACAGGTTGCGGCATGGTTCATCCGTCAGGGCTGGAACGCCACATGGGTAACGGGCGGGAGCCGCGAGATGCTGCGCAATAATTGAAAAAACGGCACCCCCCACGATCGTGGAATGGATGGACTGGGGCGGGCACTGGGTGGTGGTGGTTGGTTATGATACCCAGGGTACAGAAACGATCTGGGACTATGTGATCATCTTTGCCGATTCCGTGGACTGCCACGATGATCGTGTGGACGGGATCACCTGCTTCAATTATGGCGAGTTTGACGCCATGTGGTTCGATGCACACTATTTCCCCGGAGAATGTGAGGGACCGGGCGTACGTGGTTGTTATGCCAGGCACTACTATCCCCCCCTTCCTGAAAAAAAGCATTGGTTTTTCCCTTTTTGAGGTACAATCGCATCAGGGAAACATCCCATGAAGATCACACGACTCTATACCGGCCGGGACAACCACTCGTATTTTGAAGATATCGAGGTACCTTTCGATCCCAAAGGGCCGCTGGGGCGGTTCTCAGAGCCGATCGGTGCAAAGGCGGTTTTTTTCCGGGAGATCCCACCCGGCTACGTGTATCCATGGCATAATGTGGTGTGTCGGGAGTACGTGGTGACACTGGACGGGCAGGCCGAGATCGAAGCGGGCAGCGGCGAGAAACGCAGGTTCGGCAAGGGAGAAGTCCTCCTTGCAGAGGATATCACAGGAAAAGGACACCAGACCCGGGCCATTGGCAGGAAACCCTGGCGGCAGATTTTTGTGACACTGCCCTGATCAGAACGGGGCGCTGCGGCCCCACTATTTTTAAAACCAGCTGAACCTGAACGATTACAGAAAGGTACTGTGGGGCTGATCCCTGATAGGTAAGCACACGAAGAGTTGATCAGCCGATGGGTGCTTTCTGGAGCAGAAGACGACCACTCGATGTGAGCCGGAGTACAATTTCACTGCTGGATTTTCCCCCATCGAGATATCGCTTGGACAGTAAGATACGAACGCTTGATCTTATACTGCTCTCACCATGATTGGGGCGAAGCTGCTGAACTACATGGGTTATGTGGCAACCCTGTTTATCGCCGACTGCCTGAAGAATGTGAATATGGATGGGATCAGGCACAAAGACTTGCGGGGCTTCAAATGATATAGCTTCCATAATTCAACCTCGTGATAGGATTAACAGATTACAAAATACCCTGGCATGCAAAGGATTGTTCAAAGACACCGGAGCATCCGTGTACTTTTGTGAGTGCAGCATATGATCATTGCATGTGTAAAGTGCGGTAAACCGGACTTTTTGTGCATCACCCTTTGGCAGGTATTCTGCAAACGAGTCACCACATATGTATTGGATGTATGACATGAAGTAACCATTCATAAAAAAACACGGGAAAATATTTTTTATAAAATTCTGCGTATCGATTGGTTTTGAACGAATTTTAAAACCCGCTCCGATTTCTCATTACATGGCTTTATCACCAAAGCGGATCGAGGTTTGAAGCATGACAAAGAAAGAGCATGTGATGAAGGTAGTAGACGAATCTGCAGGACTTATGGAATGCCTTGTGTGTGGGGCAAAGCACAACGCGGTGATGAAACCCGGTGCTGACGGGAAATACCTGCCCGAAAACTGGGAGTGCGTCAACAAGTGCAGATTGATCCATCATGATGAAAAACCATCCAAAAAACAATAACTCTCTTTTTTGATCTGCTTGTAAACCAGGTATGGGAAAATGAAATCCCGTTCCGTCTTCAAAGCCCTTCATCGAGCCCGTCCATGTGCCAATACGGCCGGGTGTTGCCTGAGCGACGATCTTTGTCTTCTGATAACCGGTTCATGTGTGGGAAAAAAATTCGGAACGATTAAAACCTGAAACGCTATCAATCAGGTACAAACAATCCCGGACTGGTGGTTAAATGAGAAAAGGAATAAATCGCCTCCTGATGATGTGGAAGCCGAACCGGAAATGGCTGCTGCTCTCCATCGTGCTGACGATTGGCGGCGCGATCGGCACGCTGGCAATCCCTGCGCTCTCGCAGACGCTGATCGACAAGGGCATCAGCGGCAATAACCTCTCCCTGATCATCCATTACGGCGGTTACATGCTGATCCTCACCCTTGCTGCCGCGGCATGCCAGGTCGTCAACACTATCATCGCGGTCAAGTTCTCGGAGAGGACTGCCCATTACCTCAGGACACAGGCGTACGACCGGATCCAGGCCCTCTCATTTGGCAATATCGACCGCATGCGCCCCTCCGATCTCCTTGTCCGGCTGACAAATGATATTCAGAACGTGAAGATCGCCATCCAGCAGGGCATCTTAAACCTCCCGCTCGTGCCCGTCATGCTCATCATCACCCTCCTGCTGATCGCAGTAAGGTCACCATCCCTGCTTTGGCTCATGGTCATACTACTCATCGTGTTCTCCGCACTGCTTGGCGCATATCTCTGGCTTGTACTGCCGGTCTTTGCCGTGCGGCAGAAGGAGTACGACGCGATGAGCGACACCCTGCAGGAGAACATGGCAGGTGTCCGCGTGGTCAAGGCATTCGTGCGCCAGAAGTACGAGAACGAACGTTTTTCCTCAGTTGCTGGCAAGGTGCGGGCGGCTTCTTTGCGTGCCCAGTCCTATATCGCCGTCCTGATTCCGACGATGCTCTTAACTGTCAACCTCGCCCTTGCCGCTATCTTCTACACCGGAGGGATCGCGGTGCTGGAGGGAACGGGTTTTTCAACAGGAGAAGTGATTGCATCTGTCCAGTACCTGTTCCTTCTGATCATGCCGTTCATGATCCTCGGGATGGTGCTGCCGGCAATCTCGGCCGCACGCCCCTCATTAAACCGGATCTTTGAGCTCCTCGATACGCACGCAGACATACAAGACAGCGATCACCCTGTTGCCGTTGATCCGGCGTCAGTGACGGGCCGGCTTGTCTTTGACCATGTCAACTTCGGGTATATTGGCTCTGATGGAAAACCCGGTCCGCTGGTCCTGCAGGACATCAGTTTTTCCACGAAACCGGGAGAGACGATCGGTTTTTTGGGCCCCACGGGTTCCGGGAAATCAACGCTCGTGCACCTTGTCCCGCGGTTCTATGATGTTACCTCGGGAAAGATCACCATCGAAGGGACTGATGTGCGGGAGATCCCGCAGCATACATTACGGGGAATTGTTGGGATCTGCCTCCAGCAGCCCAACCTCTTCTCCGGTACGATCCGCGATAACCTGCTGTTTGCGACAGAAAACCCCTCAGAAGAGAATATTGTCGCCGCAGCAACGGACGCGGATGCCGACGGGTTTATCCGGAATATCCCCCGGCAGTATGATGATGCTGTTGCACGGCACGGGGCGAACTTCTCCGGTGGCCAGCGGCAGCGCCTTGCGATCGCCCGGACGCTTGCAGCAGACCCGAAGATCCTGATCCTCGATGACAGTACGAGCGCCTGCGATGTGGCAACCGAAGCCCGGATCCAGGATGCGATCAACCGGAGGTTTGCCGGGGTCACAAAACTGCTGATCGCACAAAGGATCAGCACGGTCATCTCGGCCGACCGGATTATCCTTTTAGAAAACGGCCGGATCATTGCCTCCGGGTGCCACGAGGATCTGCTCAGGACAAGCCCGCAGTATAAGGAAATCTACGATTCCCAGCTGGGGAAAGGGATTATCGGGGGTGAAGCAACATGAGGGGCATGCAGGTTCCGCCGGACGAAGACGCCCTGCCGCCAATGATCCCCACCGTGAAACGGTTCATGGGGTACATGACCCCCCACAGGATGATGCTTGCCGTTGTCATCATCCTCATGGCAGTTTTTGCCCTGCTCCAAGCGGTCTTTTCCCTCCTGATGGGGATCGCGACCAACATCATCTCAGCCGGCCCCGGACCGGTGGAACCGTTATACCAGGTCATCATCTGGCTGGCGGCAGGGGGTCTGGTCATCTGGATCTCGGGAGCAGTCTCTCAGAAGCTGCTTTCGGATATATCGCAGGAAGCCCTGTACAAGCTCCGCATCGATCTCTTTGCCCACATTCAGACTATGTCCCTGGACTTCTTTGACCGGCGCCCGATCGGCGAACTGATGAGCAGGGTGACCAATGACACCCAGGTGATCGAGCAGTTCATCAGCATCGGGTCGCTCCAGACCGGCCAGGCTGTGATGACGATCATCATTACCAGTGTCGTCATGCTGCTCGTCAACCCGTCCTTAACAATCCTTTCTTATATTGTGGTACTCGCGCTGGTCGGGGTCTCGTGGCTGATAACAAAAACTTCCGGGCCAGCGTTTGTGCTGCTGCAGGGCAGGACCGGAGATTTAAACGGTTTTGCCGAGGAGTGGATCTCCGGCGCAAAGACGGTTATCGCATGCCGTCAGGGGGACGCAGCGTCCAGGCGGTTCTCTGACATGAGCCGGAAGGTTTCCGATATTGGTGAAAAAGCCCAGTTCTCCGCCCTCATCAGCCAGCAGGTATCGAACATTTTTACCACCGTTGTGATCGTCACCCTTCTCCTTATCGGGGGCATAATGGTGATGAATGGGATGGCAGAGATCGGAACCCTGATCGCGTTCATCGGGTTCTCGTTCAGCCTATTAGGCGCATTTACTACCATCTTCTCCTCGTATGCCCAAATTCTGAATGCTGTTGTGGGCGCATCACGCGTCTTTGAAGTTCTGGATCAGAAGCCCGGTGTGGATGACCGGAAAAACGCACCCGCAATGCCAGCGGTTGACGGGGATGTTATCTTTGACCACGTGGACTTCTCGTATATACCGGGGCGGCGGATCCTTACTGATAACACGTTCCATGCCCGACCGGGGCAGATCTTCGGGCTCTGCGGCCCCACCGGTGCCGGCAAGAGCACGATCATCAACATCTTAACCCGGTACTATGATATCGAGAACGGGACGATCCGCATCGATGACAATGACGTGCGGGAAGTCCGGCAGGACACGCTACGGGTCCAGATCGCGCAGGTGCAGCAGGAACCGTTCCTCTTCTCCGACACGATTATGGCAAACCTGAAGTACGCCCGCAAAGGGGCAACCTACGAGGAGTGTGTCCGGGCGGCGCAGCAGGCAAACGCCCATGACTTCATCCTCCAGCAGCCGCACGGGTACAGCACCATCCTCGTTGATGGCGGGGCAAATCTGTCTCAGGGCCAGCGGCAGATGCTTACGATTGCCCGTGCGATCGTTGCCAACCCCCGCATGCTCATCCTTGATGAGGCAACGAGCAACGTGGACACCCGGACAGAGAAACTGATCCAGGAGGGGCTGCTCCTTCTCCAGAAAGACAAGACCTCGTTCATCATCGCCCACCGGCTTTCGACGATCCGGCACGCTGACCAGATCCTTGTCATCGACAAGGGGGCAATCATCGAGCGCGGCTCGCACACAGAGCTGATGAAGAAGAAGGGATTCTACTTTGATCTCTACATGAGCCAGTTCCGCGGGAAGCTCTCGGGTATCGTGAAGGAGTGTCTCCCACAGATACCGTGATGGGAACCTGCGATGCCCGGGACACGCGGTTTCCCGGATTGAAACGATCCAATAACCGGGTAAAAAAAAGAGTTTGAAACCGGTATTTGCGATAAAACGTGATTAAAATCAATAACCAAGTCGTAAAACGATCATTCACTGGCCATGGATCTGCCTCTCATTACCCCGAATCCTCATAATCCCTGCTGCCCAACCATCTAAAGCAGGAGCATACAGAATAATGAAGATCCTTGCTATCCTCGGGAGCCTGCACACCACTCGCAGCACAACCGCGAAAACTTGCAGGTTTTGTACTTGAAGGAGCAGCAGAAGCCGGAGCAGAGATGAGGATAATCGACCTCTGCGACTTACGGGTCACGCCCTGCACCGCTGCTCATTCAACGGGATTTGTGTGTACGGGCAGTCATTAGCTTTGTTGTCCTTTTGCATTTTGTCATGTCTGGAAACCCCAAGCCGGACTCCCGCCATTGAACAGCGGCACTATTCCTGGGATCCGGTCGGGTTGGCGCTGATGGGCAGAACTGGTGAACAGGTTATCCACTTTTCAATTTTTCAGATCGAAATAAGTATACGAACCCTAAAAAATCAAAGGTCAGATTATATCAGAACGATAATTTCACATACCCGCACGAGTTGTGCGAGGCTTCCTGTGTAACCGTTTCCGTTTGGGTTTGCTCTCTTTGTCTGAGTCGGAATCCTCATCCATTTCTGTTTCTTCAGGTTCATTGCGGAGAGGAGTTCGTATATCTACAGCCGTACGCTGTTTCCGTTCCTCCGGTTCCGGCTTATGTACCAGTATCTCTGCGAGTACCGCTTCGACCCCGTCACCGGTCTTAGTTGACATAGTCATGTACCCTTCCGCCCCGACAATATCAGACTTGTTGGCAACAACAATCATTGGCACGTCCACCATCCCTGCTACTTCATCGCGCAGGTGGATCTGGACTTCCATTGGATAGCCGCAGTGCTCTGATGGGTCGAGGATGAAGAGCACCACATCTGCGACATTCATCATCGCAGAGAGTGCCTGCCGCTCGATCTGGTTGCGTTCTTCTGCCGGGCGATCGAGAATGCCTGGCGTATCGACAAACTGGATCCGCTCACGGGGGAGATCCCGGTGGCCGATAATGATTCCTTTGGTGGTGAACGGGTACGCTGCCACTTCAGGAGCTGCTGAAGAGACCCTCCTGATGAACGAGGATTTCCCTACATTGGGGTAGCCTGCAATCACGATAGTAAACGCATCCTCTACGTGGGGGAGATGGCGCAGGACATTTCTCACCTCGTTTAAGAAGTGCAGATCCTTGTCGATCTGGTGCACCATTGAAGCGAGCCGGGCCACCGCGCGTTTACGCACAATGAGGGTATCGGCAGCTTTTCTGGACTGCACAGCCAGCTGGTTTCCCACCATCTTGGTGTGCTTGGCTGCCCACCCCACGGCACCGAGGGACATTTTTATTTTTTCAATCCCGTAGAGGATATCGGCAAGTTCCCGGTAAAACGGGGGGAGTTCATCAAATTCGGGAAATCCCCGTATGATATAGACAAGGCGATCATGAACCGCTGCACCAACGGCCCGGACGAACTCTTCGTTCGCGCGCTCCTTGTTGGTCTTCTCTTTCATCTTCTTTGCTGCACGGCGGAAACTCCGGTCAAGTATTTCATCCGCAGTTGGCACCGTCGGCATTTTTTCGAATTCCATAAATCGCCTACCTATATATTTATGGACAGTCATACGGTTTATCGTTATGGAACTTTCCCTGATCCAGAAAGATATCCTCATCACCTTAATCACTCTCTACCACCGTCAGTCCCACTCAATAAAAGGTGAGGATATCGCCAATCTGATCCAGCGCAACCCGGGTACCGTGCGCAACCAGATGCAGGCCTTAAAAGCGATGGGGCTTGTGGATGGTGTACCCGGTCCGAAAGGGGGGTACATTCCCACGGGGCTTGCCTACAAGGCACTCAATCTGAATGTATCCGGAGAGGGGGATTATGATGTCACAATCAGCAGGAATGGATCTGTGGTCAACGGGGCAAATGTCCAGGAGATCGCTTTTACCACGCTCTGCCATCCTGATATCTGCCATGCGGTCATCAAGCTGGTCGGGAGTGCAAAACTCTTTGAGGTTGGTGACCAGGTCACCATTGGCCCTACCCCGGTCAACAAGCTCCTGATTCGTGGCGAAGTGTTCGGCAAAGACGAATCCACACAATCCCTCCTCATCGCTACATCAGAGATCATCTCGCTTCCCAAGAAACCGATCAGGAACTACATGAGCAGCCCGCTAAAAACGCTCACTCCTGTAAATACGCTTCACGATGCACTTGTCTTTTTTAACCGGTATCATATCCATGGTGCCCCTATCCTGAAAAACGGGAAGCTTGCCGGCATTATCACGATGAGCGACATTGCAAAATCCATAGAAAAGAACCTGCCGCTGACCACAAAAGTTACTGAGGTGATGACAACTGATGTAGTGGAGGCCCCTTCTGATACACGGCTTTTAGATGTGATCGGTAGGTTCAAGGAGCGGGAGATTGGCCGACTGATCGTTGTTGAGAACGGGACACCTGTTGGGATTATTACCCAGTCTGACATCATCAGGGTATTTCCCGCGCTCTAAAACAACATCTTTAGATATTTTAAATGAAATTGTATTGATGGAGTAGTTATCCATGACAGAATTATCCCAGGCTTCAGTTGAACGAATTATTAAAAAGACCGGTGCCGAGCGTGTCAGTGCTGACGCCTGCGAAACCCTTGCAGAGCTGATGGAAGAGTACGGGACATTCCTTGCAAAAGAGGCAAAAAAGATGTCCGGTCATGCAGGCAGGAAAACCATACGTGGATCTGATATCAGAATGGCTGCTGATATCTTCAAATGACCATAATCAGGCAATTGTTCCACAAAAAACTCTTTTTGTCCCATCCTTTCAGAACAGTTTAAATATTTATACGTCGTCACTTTTTTAATGACACGTGTATTTGCCCGCACCCTTTCGCGAAAGAAGATTATGAGCAACGATGGGAAGCTTATCGGTACCTTAAAGAATATCAGGGTCGATTTTGATTCCGGACAGGTTGTCGAGATGCTCATCCACCCTGATCAGACATTTGACACTGCAAATTATGATATGGAAGATGACAAGATCTTAAAAATTTCCTTTGAAGCAGTCAAGGATATCAAGGATTATATTGTCGTCGATCGTTTTGCAGCGCGAAGATAGGACTCATATTTTTTCACAACTTCAACAAATCCATCCCCATATTCTTTTTCTGCAACATACTGTGCCGCTGCCTTGATATCCTTGTGACCATTTGCAACGGTCGCTCCGATGCCGGCAGTTGTTAACATCTGGATGTCATTGAGAGAATCGCCTATGGCAAGAAAATCTGATGGGAAGAGCTCCATCTCCTGCGCAAGTGCAACAAGGGCAGTTCCCTTATCCACTCCAGGGGACTGCAGGTGGATGGCGTACCCGGTATCGAGCACCTGTACCGGGTATTTCTTCAGGAGTGTTTTCACTTCGTCCACAGGCACCGTCCGGCCAAATGCCAGATCGGCATAACGGTAGGCGGGACTATAGAGTTCCAGTTCAATTCCCTGCGTGCGGTAATGCGCCTGCAATGATTCCAGTGCAGCACGGCATACCCCCTGTTCGCCCCTGATATGAGGGGTACCGGTGAATCCGACCCGGAACACCCCTCCGTTCTCTGCAATGAATGTTCCGTGGGTACCGATTATTTTGCAGAGGGCATCCATGAAGCAGGAGGTATTCCCGCTTGCAAGTACCACTTCGATTCCCTCGTCAACAAGAGACCTGATTGTATCGATCGCACCGGTATTGATCCGGCGGGACGAATCGGTGATCGTCCCGTCAATATCCGTCAGGACTGCTTTTAGCACGACTTGAGACCTGCCTCTTCGACAATGAACGGTGCTTCTCCCTCGGGAAGGTTGGGACTGTCCACGAGACGTGCAATACGTTTGCCCCCTTTGCTCTTGCGCAGGTAGAGTCGGAACGTGGCCGTGTGTCCGACAATGTTGCCTCCGATCGGTTTTGTCGGGTCTCCAAAGAAGACTGCCGGATTGGACATAACCTGGTTGGTTACGAGCCCCACACCATTGTGCTGATCGATGAGCTTGAAAAGATCGTGCATGTGCCGGTTCAGTTTCTGCTGGCGGGCGGCAAGGGTGCCCCTGCCTGCATATTCTGCCCGGAAATGCGCGGTGAGCGAGTCGATGATGAAGAGTTTGACCGGTTTGTCGCTGTCTTTGAGTTCTGACGCAAGATCGCGGGAGTTCTCCACAAGGAGCATCTGGTGGTCGGATGTGTGAGCACGGGCAACATGGATATTCTCCAAAAATTCATCAACATCCGGAATATTATCCAGTCCCAGGCCGTTTACCATCTGCTCGATACGCTCGGGACGGAAGGTATTCTCCGTATCTATGTAGATGGCGCTCCCGTCCAGTCCCCCCAGATCGGTGGGAAGCTGCACATTGACTGCCATCTGGTGGACGATCTGGCTTTTACCGGAACCGAACTCACCATACATCTCGGTGATTGCCTGCGTCTCCATACCTCCGCCAAGCAGGGCATCAAGTTCAGGAACACGGAATGACAGTTTTTTGATCTCTTTCCTTTGCTCAAAGATGTCTTTTCCTGTCTTGAACCCGCCAATATCTGCAGCTTCGCGGGCCGCTTTAATGATCTTTTTTGCGGTTGACTCTGATATCTCTGAGACTTCAGAGAGTTCTGCCGGTGATGCGGTTGCGATACTTTCCACCGAGAGGTAACCAGCTTCGCGGAGCTTGTCTGCGGTGCTCGGGCCTACGCCCGGTAAATCTTCAATGCTTAATGGTCCTTCAGCCATTTCTTTACAACTCCTATGGCACAACAAGATGTTAAACACTCACATATAACCCCGCTGAGTGCGTGGTGTGAAAGTGTAATTCAGCCTTTGAGACTATCGGTAAATTTCCGGAGATGTGCCAGCACGTCATCAGGCTTGAGAACGACCGGCTCTGCCTGCTCCGGGATAATCCGGCTCCCTTTGAGGAGTCCTGATACCATAAGCCCGGAACCGTGCGGAAAACTGCCCTCAATCAGGTGGCGGTCAGTGCCATTATCGATAAATGTGCAGCCCTGCCCGTGAATGATGGTTCCGGAAAAAACAATGGGCTGTGCCCCTTCATCCGGCACCTGTAATGCACTGCCTCGTCCCACGCTGAGCTCAATTCCTCCGAACTTCCCGGGTCTGGCGGTTGCGTGGTAGGCCTCAACCCGGTCACCCGTCTTTAATGGCATGAGAGCGAAATCGCCCCATAGAACCAGTTTAAGTTCCCCGCAGCCATCACTCACGATGATATTTCTCACCCATGATGCAGTGCCGTTCCGGGTGGTGAATGTGCGGGGCTGCTGCATATGTCTGACCTGCCCCTGTACCGAGTAAATCCCCTGATCGCTTACTGAACCGAGCGGAATAAACGGTACAGATATCGCAGCATCTGTTACGGCAACCGTACTCGTCTCATCAAGACTGTAATCCCTCCCTTCACTTTTATTGTTGGGTTTTGCACCGCTGATATGCACCGTGGTGCCGGGAGCGATATCACACAGCAGTTCCGGAGCCCATGCAACGAGCCGTGCTGAACCCTTCTCATCGCCAATCACCGCTTCTACCATCTCACTGGTGGTCCCGTCCCTTCGGGTGAACGCGCGCGGCTCGTTTACGGCAATCACGATTGCATCAAGGTCCACAGGTTCATTGGAGAGACTGCCGGCACCTGCACCCTGTACCGGCAGGGAGCAGGAGATCTCGCAGCTTGCCTGGCGCAGGGCAAGTGCATAGATCTCTTTTGTGCTTTTTCCCGGATGCCGGCCGATGATCTCCAGCACGTCACCAATGGCCACATCAATTGCTGCACCAGCCTTCTCATCCCAGAGCACCACCCGTGTAGTTCCAGTCTCGTCCCCTAACAGCAGGGTGGCAACCCAGCCCTTCTCGCCATCAGCCCGGTCAAACTCTTTGGGCTCTGTCTTGTCAATGACTTTTCCGAAAAAAGAAAAGAGGCTGGACTTTCCTGAAAGCCCCTTGATCTTCACATGCTGCCGGCCCAGTTCGCCGATCACCATCATGGCTGCGGTTGGTTCATCGACCAGATCGCCGCACTCCTCAATCTTTGCATCTACGCGGCGTTCGAACTCCTCTGTGGTGATCAGGTCATCGACCAGCGCATAGTGAAAGAGCACCACGGGAATCTCCGCCTACCGTTGCCAGAATGGGCGTTCCATGGTGGCGGTGATATCCGCAACTGTCTCGCCCCTGCGCATGAGTCCCGCTTGTGTTCCTTTTATCAGTACCTCGGGGCAGCGCGGGCGGCTGTTGTACTGTGACGACATTGCAAACCCGTATGCACCGGCATCGAGCACCGCGATGATGTCTCCGGCTGCAAGTTCCGGAAGTTTCCGATCGGATGCAAGGATGTCACCGGTCTCGCAGATCGGACCGGTCACGGTATATTCCGTGGTGAGCGGGGCGTCTGCCTTGTTTGCGACAATGACCTCATGGTAGGAGTCATACATCGCAGGCCGGATGAGCAGGTTGAAGCCCGCATCCACGTTGGCAAACCGCTTGTGCGCTGACTTTGTCGAGTTGACCCGGGTGAGAAGGATCGTGGAATCACCAACGAGTGACCGGCCGGGCTCCACCCAGAGTTCCGGGGTGATCCCGCAGGCCTCGACACCGGCTTTGAAGACGGAAATGACCTTTGCGGCATAGTCTTCCGGAGATGGTGACGGGTCGGTGTCGTGGTGATAGGAAATCCCCAGTCCGCCGCCGAGATCGATGAACTCGAGTTTTACGCCCATGTGGGTGAGCTCCTTTGCGATCCGCATCATCACTTCGGCTGCCCGGACAAATGGTTCGATTTCAAGGATCTGCGAGCCTATGTGGCAGTGAATTCCCACGGGCTGGATGTTTTTACAGGCAAGGGCTTCCCTGTACGCAGCAGGAATCTCCTTGTGGGGGATACCGAACTTGCTTGTTGCAAGCCCGGTGGCGATCTTCGGGTGGGTAGGTACTTCGAGCGCCGGGTTGATGCGGAACGCTATCTTAACCGTCTTTCCCGCTGCACGGGCAGCAGCGTCCAGCTGGTAGAGTTCGTCAAGCGAATCCACCGAAACTTTTACGCCTTTTTCAACCGCGAGTTTCAGGTCAGCCGGAGTCTTTGAACTGCCATTGAAGAGCAGTTTTTCCGGTGCCATGCCTGCTTCGAGTGCGAGATGAAGTTCTCCGGAGGAGAAGATATCTGCTCCCGCTCCAAGCTGTGCGAGTGCCCGCATCACGGCAAGGTTGCCGTTGGCTTTTGCTGCAAAGAGCACCTGAACCCTGGGGTACCGGGCTGACACGGCTTTTTTGTAGCTCTGGAACTGCTCGCATACCCGGTCTTCACTGGTGACATAGAGCGGTGTCCCGTACTGCTGTGCGAGTGCCACGCAGTCATGCCCGCTGATCTTCAGGTGTCCATTCTGCACCGTGAGGTGGTGAGGGAGTTTCACAGGTCAAGCCTCCGCATGCGTTCAATGGCTTCGTTGATCCGTGCCACAGGACGGGTGATGGCAAACCGCACATAGCCTTTCCCGCTGGACCCAAAGCCTACGCCCGGTGTTGCAACAATGCCGGCTTCATTGAGCAGTTTTGCCGAAAATGCCATGCAGTCGTTGACCGGGAGCCAGACATAGAAGGTTGCCTTGGGTGACGGGACATCAAACCCGAGACTCCGCAGACCGGCGATCAGCACGTCCCGGCGTTCCTGGTAGATGGCGCAGGCTTCTTTCACACAGTCCTGCGATCCACGCAGTGCGGTGATTGCAGCATGCTGCACCGCGTTGAAGACTCCGGAGTCCACGTTGGTCTTGACCTGCCCGAGTCCGGCAAGGATCTCTGCATTGCCGACTGCCATGCCAATCCGCCAGCCGGTCATGTTGTAGGTTTTAGAGAGTGAGTGCATCTCAATACCTACGTCCATTGCGCCCTTTGTCTCCAGAAACGAGGGAGCACAGTACCCGTCAAATGCGATCTCGGAGTACGCATTGTCCGAGACGACGACGATATTGTTATCGCAGGCAAAGTCCACAACCTCGCGGTAAAACCCGTCGGGGGCTATTGCCGCAGTCGGATTGTTGGGGTAATTGATGTAGATGATCTTTGCCCTTTTGGCTACATCTTTCGGGATATCCGAAAGCACGGGCACGAAATTGTTCTTCCTTATGAGCGGCATCTCGTGCACCCGTCCCTCTGCAAAGAGGGTGCCGGTCCGGTATACCGGGTAGCCGGGGCTCGGGGCGAGCACGTAATCGCCGGGATTGACAAATGCCTCGGCAATATGGGCGATACCATCCTTGGAACCCATCAGGGCAACAACCTCTTTACCTGCGTCGAGTGTGACGCCGAACCGCTGCTTGTACCAGTCGACAACAGCGCTCCGGTATGCGGGCATACCCACGTACGACGGGTAGTGGTGATTCTCCGGATTCTTTGCTGCCTCGCAGAGTGATTCTACAATATGGGGCGGGGTAGCGAGATCCGGGTCTCCCACACCGAGGTCAATAATATCTACGCCTTTTTTCTGTTGTTCGGCTTTCATCTCGTCGATTCGTGCAAAAAGATACGGCGGGAGATTGCTCATGCGTGATGCGTACATAAGTACTAGATTTTGTCAGTTTGACGTATAGTAATTAACTCAACACCCAGCTTTCCTGCATATATCTGCGGATGGAAATGGCATATCCTTAACACACAGCAGCAAAAATATGAGCCCTATGGAGAGAAGTTCGGGAATTATCGAAGTACAGGGACTGTTCAGGCAGTATGGGGATGTCACTGCTGTGCACTCATGTCAGGTTAAGGCTTGACTGCTATCAGTTCATACTTTTTAAATAATGCCGATTTTTCTCCTCATATCAGGAGAAACTTTTTTTGTCCAGCGCGACGAGTGATAACCATGGAACTTGCGCAGAACAAATGCACCACCTACCGGGCGGGATCACCCCCGGTAACCAGAAAGGAGACCATGGATCTTCTGGCACAGGTACCCGGCTGGTCACTTGATAACGGCCACCTGGCGCGGACGTTCGAGCTGGAGAGCGCCGATGCATGCATCACATTTTTTAACGAGGTTATGGATCTCGCAACCCAGGAAGGCCATTTCCCGGATATCTCCATAAAAGAGTCGCGGTTTTTTGAAGTCCGGTTTTATACCTACCCCGCCGGCGGGCTGACCCTGAACGATTTCATCATGGCGGCAAAGCTCAACGCGAAGGGTAAGGCGCAGTAATTATTTTGTCATGAAAATTTTGAAATTTTCCGACGATAGATCAGATAAATTGCAATTGAATTTGGAGTGAAAATTTTCATTGCTCTGATGCGAAGCCTTTGGCTTCATGCGGATTTTTTTAGTCTTCAGGCACTGCTGGTTGCACTGCTCATCCATATATTCATGCCAAAGTTTTTAATAAAAAGGCTTACCGAATTCTGAATTTACTAACGATCTTTTCCCGTATCGCTTCCTTGGGGTATGCCCCGATGATCCGGTCAACCAGCTGACCATTGGCATAGAGCATGATGGCGGGGATGGCGTCGATGTTGAACTCGCGTGCGAGTTTCTGGTTCCGATCTGTGTTACACTTGCCAAACGCGACTTTGTCGGAAAACTCCATGGAAAGTTCTTCCATAATAGGCGCGATTCTCCGGCATGGCCCGCACCATTCCGCCCAGAAGTCGATCACTGCATACTGGTTTGTGCGGATGAATTCCACAAAATGGGTCTCTTCAACATCTGTTACAACTGCCACTTTTGCCGGGTGTTTCATTTTTTCGATCAGCTCCTGTTTGCGTTTTTCCTGTATTCGTATGATCTCGTCATCCATAAGGTTGTCTGGGAAAATGAGGAATTAAAGCTGATCGCTACCCGCAAGGGACTGCCCGTAGGTTAAGTATATCAGCGCATCCTGCCTACATTATAACCCTGATTATAGGAAGCGAGGTAGGGTAGTCAGGATATCCCGACGGGCTCATAACCCGTAGACCGATGGTTCAAATCCATCCCTCGCTACTGGTCTTTTCTGAAGTTTTTTTAAAAAAAGGGGTTATTTTCTCATCCCTGATACGAGCAGCGCACCGATGAGACCGGCAACTGCAATCCCGGCAACTGCCGGCGATTTCGTGGGTGGCGTGCCTGCGGGTACCTGCATTGCGGCGGGTATGCAGCTGGTGTTGAGCGCTACAAGATTCTCGCATGCGCTGGTAAAGCCCATATACGGGAGGTTGTAATCGGGATCGAGTGCAAGGGATTTTTCCAGATATTCCCGGGCACCGGTGCAGTTCCCTGAAGCGGCGAGGAGGTTTCCCTTCACGTGCCAGTAATGGGCACTTTCCGGTTCAAGGGCGAGTGCCCGGTCAATTGCAGCGAGCGCTTCGGTATTCCTGTCCATGCCCTGCAGTGCCAGTGCTTTCACACCATGGGTTGTCGTGTAATTGGTGTTGAGAGATATACCGGTTTCCGCATCTGCGAGGGCAGCTGCATAGTTTCCGAGCGCAAGGTACCCATATCCCCGGTTGGCATACCGGACCGGTGTTGGATCCAGCAGGATACCTTTTGAAACAACTTCAACCGATTTTTCGTACTGCCCCATCTTCCGGTAGCTGTAACCCTGGAGACAGAGGATGTCTGCATTGTCCGGGTACCACGTGATACCTCTCGTAGTTATGAGGAGGGCGTTGGTCCAGTTCCGCCCGGCTACCGCCGCTTTTGCATCAGTGATGTATACCGAGGCGTTCTGCGGGGGTGTTTCCGGAGAGCCCGGACCTGCGGAGAACTTTGCCGTAAGGATATCACCTGATGCTGCCGGGACGATGAAGCAGAACAGGACACAAAAGAGGAGGAGTGCGTTTTTCATGACGGGATCCTTGAAAGATTGTTATTTACGGCCGGTATTTGTTCCTGTTGTTTTTACTCGCGGGATTTCTGTTCGCACCGTTGTGGCATCGCCATTGTTTCAAAATAAAAAAGGGCAAAGCAGGAATGAAAAATGCGAAAGCCTGGGTTCCGGACCGGATAAAAAAAGAAAATATATCAGATGATAGCATTCATTTTTCAAATATCATCCTCATCCCCTTCATTAAAACCATATTGTTCACTGCCGGAGTCCAACGGATCTGCATAAATGTCCATCACTTCATCGTATGCATCATAGTCCGGGTACATAAAATCCGAGCTTTCATCATTTCTGCTTCGTCTTCCATGCTCCCGAGGGTAGCGATAGCTTTTCCCCATTCGTTGTCACATCCTCTTACGATTGTTCTGAGAAATAAAAGTCAATAATATTTCCATACTAAAAAAAAGTTTTTGTCTCAACCGGACAGTTGTCATGTCCCGGAATCATCTGGCATCAGATCAACATACCTGCATGAGTCGACCGACCAATTGAGGAGATTTAAGAGAATCGTGGCTCTGTCTAAAAATCCAGTGATACACAATAAATATTGACATCTCCCACGACTAAAGTCGTGGGATTCTCACTTCATCGACCTGAACGTATCCCAGTACATTGACTGGAACAGAGGATCAGGTTTCCATGAGCGTAGATT
>JAUSBW010000064.1 GCA_030651815.1 Methanoregula sp. | reverse complement strand
TGTTAGCGGTCCGGGAAGATGCACAAGACCGGGTTGATTATGTGAAAAATGATAAGATTGAGTCGGTAGTTCGTCTGCCCTCGTCATTCTCATATGGTGCCGGAATAGAACTTTATCTGGTCACGATAAGGGCCGAAAAATTACTCGCTACAAAAAATAAGATCCTTTTTGTTGATTTTGCTGATTTCCTCAAATATAAAAATGAAAAAGAGATCAGTTCTGCACGTGTTGTTGAAATCATTGAAAAATATCGTAGTTTTACTCTCGGATTACCGGACCAGAAAGAGATCGAACTTACCCGCTTTTCCCGCGTAGTAAGTACGGATGATGTTGAAAAATCAAATTTTATTCTCACAATTCAGCGGTATGTCTCTCCACCGGCGGAATGTATTGATATTAAAGGGGGATATCTCGAACTTCAAAAGATCCAAAAGAAAAAAGAAGAATTAGAAATGGAAATGGATTCGTGTTTGAAGGCTATCGTTAAAAAGATTAAATGAGGTCGGAAAATGGTTTGGCATTCGGTTGTAACTACCTGTAACCAGAGCTCACATTACAAGATGCAGACGCCCGGTCAGGTTCACTCATCCTCGCTGCCACTCTGTGGACCGGCTGGTGACAGCCCGAAAACCCCGTCGCTTAAACTGGCCATGATGCTAACCGGTTTTAGAGTTTTCAATGGCAGGGCTCTTTTGACGCATACTTATTTCGCATCACGAACTAATTTTCGAACAAAGGTATATCTGAGGTGCTTACGTGTCAAATAATTTCATCCAGGGTAAATCGATCATGAAAATTTCAGTGAAAGTTATTTTGTGTATTTTCCTATTGCTCGTGTTTGTGCAGGGAGTTCAGGCCGCCCCAGATTCCCTTGCGAATCCGGCATCCGTCAACTGCGGGAAAGTCGGGGCCACATCGGAGATTCTGAAGAACCCTGACGGTAGCGAGTACGGCATGTGTAAGTTCCCGAACAGCACTTCCTGCGAGGAATGGGCACTCTTCCGTGGTGAAGGCTGCAAGCCGAATGTGGCACCAGTGACCACAATCCCTTCTACACCTACAATTTTACAAACAACAATCAAAATTGCAACACCCACATCAACCACTGATAATGATGCGAAGATCGCAGCCCTTGAAAAACAAATTGCAGAGCAAAATAAAAAAATTGATCAGCAGGGAAATATTTTGGATCAGATAACCAACTTATTAAGAAATATTTTTGGCTGGAACATTGTTACACCTACCCCGGTACCTGTGACCTCTCCAACTCCGACAAGTACTCCTGTACCAACAACCATTCCGAGTCGGACTCCGACCCCGACACAAACACCTACCCCCCAAATAATCTATATCACTGTCACACCTACACCCACACCTACCCCGCAGATTGTTTACGTGACAGTGCCTGTAACTCAAACATCATTACCTACATCGACTCCAGTTTCATCCGGCACGATTGTAATCCCTGTGACAACACCTACCCCCGCTGTGCCGGCGACCGGGGTTTATGTTCGTATCAGTTATATCGGAGTCTGGAAAGGCACCTATGGTATGCCCGCAGCATTGCAGACTGTGGATAAATCCGGTGACCGGTTTTATGAGATTGCGAATGCGATCGGTCCTGTTCAGGTGACCGCTGAAAAGCTGGATGGCTCTACAAGACACGAACTCGTTGTTGAGATCTACAAGAATGGCCAGTTGCTGACAAGTGGTAAAACCAGTGAAGCGTTTGGTAAAGTAACGGTATCAGCAGATGCAACAACCGGTGTAGCTCAAACCCCAACTCCAACACAGACACCTACTGCAAGTTCAGGAACGGGTTCCACAGGTAATCCCGCCTCTGCTGTGAACGTTGTTGTTGATGTCGGTGAGAAGGATTATCTGGGTAACATTCCGGTCATCTACCAGGGGGGTCCAGGCCAGATTACTGTAAAAAAGATCGATGTAACTCTGTACCGTTCTGACGGACAAGTAAGGACTGCGACAATTGGCATAAATAAAGGCGACTTGGTTGTACTCGAAGGCACCAAACAGACAGATCGCGTGGTCGTTAGCGTGTCGATGGACAACGGGCAGAGTTACACAATTAATGATGTGATGAGCCCGTACCGTACCCGCCAGTAAACATTTCCCCCCCTTTTTTAAGAGGACCCAAGTATAATCTATCCATCCTATAGGTGTATAGTGCCACAATTAATGTCCGTTTTGTTGACGAAGTTTTTGTTTGCATGACACCAGTTCGTTGTCACTACACTCCAATTATTCAGATTTGCGGTCAGCAGGCTCCGAATCCTCACCAGCCTTTCGGCCCGTCGAGAATAGATTTTTTGGCGGCGCTTTATGTTCGTGAAGGTCCACTAATCTTTTCACCTCTTCACGGGCCTTCTGCTTATCCTTAAACCCGGTGAAGAGGATGCGGATGTTGTCGATATCATCTTTGAGGTACATCGCATCGTGGTATTCGATGAGCACAATTTGACCCTCGGGACCGAAGTGGTGCTCTTCGATCATCCCTATCATGTACCGCTCGCGCTGCTCCTTTGTCGGAGCGGCGTATTTGTCTGCAAACCGGAAAACACCCATCTCGATCTTCCTTGCGATGAATGATTGTTGGATCATGTGATGATAAAATGGCCGGGTGAGATGTTGACGCTCGGTCATGTTCACTCGTCCTCGCTGACGCTCTGGTTCGCTTCACATCACCTCCCTTGCTTTCTCGGAGTTGCCCTGTTGAGATGCAGTACGCCCGCGGCTCATCGCACCCCTCCATCGCCGTCGGCTGCTCCGGCCCGCTCCTCACATACCGCTACGCGGAAATGTTCGTTGCTGTTGATCGTACTCATGCGTAACGCTCAGTGACTCGTCCGCACAACGCATCAGGGGCCTTGAGCCGGAAGAAATTTCCAAGCGGGCCCTGTGACCGGAAAATGTTAAACCGGCCCTGCCCGAAATTTTCCCATCGCAATCCGGAACGAGATAGAAATTGTTTTTCCGGATCAACCGTACCTCACTCTCATTGTTTATGAGCAATCACCGGACCGGGCATCTCCTCCCCCCTTTAAATTCACGTCGATGTCCGACGTGAAGATACTTCGATTTGACCCCCAAAACAGGCCTTCCTTTCATTTTCCACCTACTTTAGCCCATCTGACAAGAGATCTGCCCTCCAATAGCGTCTATTAGCGTACATTTTGGAGCCCGAAATATACCGAATTCCGCCAAACAGGGCTCATTCTGAAGTTTTTAGAAATGCGTGTGCCGGAATTGGGTGGATTTGTGCCGGAATTGGTACCCGAACCCTTTTGCTGATAGAGGATCTACGACGGAGATGTGGGTTTGGGATCTCTACACTCATCCTTTCCATTTTACACCCCCTCAATCCTCCATTTAACGACGATATCCGACGAGAGATTTTCAATCAGACCCCCAAAAAGGCCTTTCTTTCACTTCCCACCTACTTTAGCCCATCCGGCAAGCGATCGGCAATCTAAAAGGGTTCTGTTAGGGATCATTTTAACCCAAGTTACGGGCGTATTTTGCCATTAATCGCCCAATAATCGCTTATTCCCAAAAACCCGGGTTTCAAATCCCGTTTTTTGAGAATATATTCGGTTTTTCGAGTTTTGCCAATAATCAAATAAGCCCATTTTGAACGTATTTTGACAAAAGGAGCCCATTTTAAAAAAGAGGAAGTCTCAGGTCTTATCCTGGAGCGAGGAGAGGTAATGGCAGACAACGTCCCCTGGTTCCGAAGGATGCCCTCCCATACCAAGACCCGTGATGACAGACCCAGCCGGGAGTACGGGATGCGGATCCGGGGCGAACTCGCTGATGTGCCGGGCATGGCCGAGCCATCGATACGGATCTCCGTGACCGCATCTGCCGTGATCCGGAAGAACTGCCACGTCCCATGAGGTGCGAGCACCCAAAGTTCCCATGCTGAAACCGCACTCTCCGGCATCGTGCGGATATTGCGGATATCTGAATTGCACAGCTGCAGGATATCCTGCAGTTCACTCAGATTCGAACGGGTACGCCGGACCTTGATAAACCATATGCAGAACCGGAGAAGATCACAAAGTCAAATGGCAGCCCGGCATTCTGTGGTACTTCCCACATAGAGATTTTCCGATCAGAATAAACTTGCCGGAAAATAAATGATGGGAAATATGGAACCCGATTTACCAACTCAAAACAACGATGAGGCCAAAAAGTTTTCATTACATTTCAAATACAACCGGGGTCTCAGTCAACATCGGAAACATTGATTCTTCAGGTTGGCACTATGTAAAAAAAACATCGTGAAAGGAACAGATCATTTGTACACATGTTCGCGGGGATCAATCAGGATGAGATAAACGATATGTTCCCGTTCATCGGGAAGAAAAATAAGCCGGTACTTTTTTGCAATACGGGTTGATTTTTTACCGTGGAGCGTTCCTGACAACCAGCCGCCAACATGCAGTGGATCCGCTTGAAGGCGTTTGATCTTTCTCGCAAGTTCAGCAACAATTTTTGAATTATCCTTAAACTTACGGAAGCTTTCAATAAATGTATCTGTACTCCGGATGATCCAAGGCATCAGGAGCACTCGCGGAGCAGATCGTCAACAGAAGATATCTCTTTTACTCTCCCGCATTGGATATCCTCATCAGATTTACGAATGAGCTGCATGGTTGCAGGGTTACTCATGATCTCAACAGTATCTGCAAGCGCTTCGAGATCCTCACGCCGGACCATATCAGCCCGGATTTTTTTAACCTCCTTATAGACCTCATCAATAGTGACACCGGAGCTCATGATTGTACTTGGATCACCGGCATTATAAGTATTCTGAAACATTGCAACTGCCTATGTTCACCTATTCGAGTTCCCCTATGGGGTACTTTGCATAATCCCGTCGACCGTACCTAAAAAACAGGTTTTTGAAACAGGGGTTTCTTGCCCTAGCCACGAATTACAGGTCATCGGAAAGCCGATCGTCAATCTAAAAGGTACCATTAGGGATCATTTTAGCCCAATTTACGGGCGTATTTTGCCCTTAATCGCCCAATAATCGCGTATTTCCAAAAATCTGGGTTTCAAATCCCGTTTTTTGAGAATATATTCATAAATATTTCCCGGTTTGGGGCAATCTGAGCC
The DNA here is from genome assembly GCA_030651815.1 of Methanoregula sp. Taxonomy (GTDB): domain Archaea; phylum Halobacteriota; class Methanomicrobia; order Methanomicrobiales; family Methanospirillaceae; genus Methanoregula. The sequence goes on along the minus strand of JAUSBW010000064.1, from coordinate 1,911 downwards.
TGAAATGGGCTCCGAATAACACCTCTCCCAGGCACCCGGATCTCATCCGTAAAATACCCGGATTCGAGGGTTTCTTTAAGGCATCACCATCTCGTACACCGTTCGAGCTGACATAACCACGATCCCGGCTGACTCTGCATTATAGATGCAACCGTAATCAGCACCTTCCCGGAGATCCATGGCAAAAGAAAAGTGTTCCAGTACCACCGGATCAAGTACACCTTGATCAACAAGGAGGGCTTCAACCGCATACTTCAGGCAGCGGTGGCTTTTCTCACGGTAGCCTTTGCCAAACACCTGGGACCTGAGTGAGTGGAAGAGCGAATAATATCCCTGGATGATCGCCCATTTCTCCTGGTGGTTCAGAAGCGATCGCTCTGCTGCTACAAGATCCGCTTCTGCTTCCTTAAGCTCCTTTTCAACAAGGTCTTGGTCAATGGGGATTTTTACAATCTTTCCTCGTTCCAGGCATTCATCGAAACGGTATCTCATATCTGTTCACCCACAAGGATCTTCCCCGTTTGTATCCGCTCGAACAGCGGGCGGTCACGTGTACGGATCTGTAAACCCTCGCCCGGTGAGACAATGATCGGAGAAATTTTCCGTGATATATCCGGCTCACAGCGCGATATCAGGGTCTTTACTGCTGGACGATCGGTTGTTTCAATGTAGAGATCGATATCACTTTCTTCAGCATCATCTCCCACCGCACAACTCCCAAAGAGAATCATCCGCACAATCCCGCTTTGCCCTTTAACAATGAGCGGCGAGAGTTCAAGCAGGGTTGCAAAAATCTTTGCCTCCCTCACGATCGGGTTCGAGATGGTGGCCCGGAAAAGGAGCGTCCTACCCTTTCGCTCGCTGGTCACAAACCCCGACTCTTCCAGAGCACGGAGCTGTCCGCTTGCAGCACCGGTACTGATCGAGAGTATCTTTGCCAGCTCCCGGACATAGTAACTATTCCGGTAATAGCGGCCGAGAAATACGAGTGTATCGAGTGTCGGAGTTCCGAGCATGTTCATACTTTTGAACATATGTTCATTATTATGAACAATAATATTTAGGGATTGTGCAGGAAATGATCATAAATCCCCATCTCCAAGACTGCCATAGTCACCCACCCATCACCCCAACCACCTCCCCAATCCCATAAATCACAAAATCCGCCCCATCCCTCTCCCCCTCGTGGAAATTCCGGTCCCCATAAACCGCATGCACCGCGAGCATCCCCAAGGCTTTCGCCGGAACAATATCCCTCCGGAGACTGTCCCCGACAAGCATCGTCTCCGTCGCCGTCACGCCCAGCATCTTCATCCCAAGCAAAGAACGGTTCGGGGGATGGCTTTGCCTTTCCGTGCATATCCATCGTGATGATCGCATCAAAATATTCTTTTAAGCCCTGCCTTCCTCAACCGCTTCAGTGCATTGCCGTTATGGGCATCGGTGACAACTCCCAGTTTGAGCCCCCGGTCCCGGAGTGCCGGGAGCGTCTCAGCGACATGCGGGCAGGCTTTGATTGCTCCAATCTTTTCTTCGTCGTAGAATAGCACAGCACCGGGTGAACAGACCAGACACTTCCACTCTTACTCCTCCCCCATCGCCCAAATCCACGTCGATACCCGACGAGTTAATTCTTAAATTTGACCCCAAAACAGGCATTTCTTTCACTTTCCACCTACATCAGCCCATCCGGCAACCGATCGTCAATCCAATTGAGCCCAATTGAGCACTTTTTAGAGCCCGATTTATGCAGAATCCAGCCAAACGGGACGCACTGTGCAGTTTTCAGAAAATATATAGCTCCATTTTTCGTGAATTAGGCACTTTTTGTGTGCAGGCCCCTCTTGGAGGAAGAAGGTCTACGACGTAGAAGAGGGTTTGGGATATCTACACTCATCCTTTCCATTTCAC
>JAUSBW010000120.1 GCA_030651815.1 Methanoregula sp. | reverse complement strand
CACGGAAGAAGAGATCAAGGAATGGATCGATGTGGGTAAGGAGGGGGGCACGATCGAACAGGGCGAGCAGGACATGCTCTACTCGGTGCTCGAGTTCGCGGATACAACCGCACGGGAGATCATGACGCCCCGGGTCAATGTTATTTTAATGGAAGATACGGTCAGCTTTGAAGAGGCGATACGGATCTTCAATGAGACCGGGTTCTCGCGAATTCCCGTGTACCACGAGCAGATCGATAATATCACCGGTATTCTGAACGTTAAGGATGTCTTTTCTGCTATGGTTTCACGGCGTAAGGACTCCGCAATAAAAGAGGTGATGTACGAACCGATGTTTGTACCCGAAACCCAGAAGATTGATGACCTGTTAAAGGAACTGCAGGTGCACAGGGTGCAGATGGCAGTAGTCATCGATGAGTACAGCAGTTTTGTCGGGATCGTGACTGTAGAGGATATTTTAGAAGAACTCGTCGGCGACATCATGGATGAGTTCGACAAGGAAGAGCAAAAAGTGCAGGAACTTACGCCGGGTGTCTATGTCGTCGATGCCCAGATGTGGGTGGAGGACATCAACGATCGGCTGGGCCTTACGCTCCCGACCGATGAATCCTACGAGACTGTTGGCGGTCTCATCATCGACCGGCTCGGACACCTTCCGCAGCACCCTGGTGAGAAAGCGGAGATCGCGATCGGCAATGGTGTCACGCTCATGGTCATGCAGATGCACGGCCGAAGGATCGTGAAAGTGAAGATCGTGGTCCATCCTGAACCCATGGATATTAATCGTAAAGAGTAATCAGGGGGTGAAAGAATACCCCTTCGAGGAAAAATGATGAAACGTATTGCAGTGGTTGCATCGGGCAGGGGTTCAAATTTCCAGGCGGTCATCGATGCCATCAGGAACGGAAAGGTCCCTGCTGAATGCGCAGCGCTGATCACAGATAATCCGAAAGCCTATGCTCTTGAACGGGCAAGGAAGGCCGGTGTCCCTTGCAGGATCATTGATTATGCCGCATTCCCCTCGCGGGAAGTATACGAGCGTGCACTTCTTGCCACTATGCAGGAGGCAAACGCAGATCTCTTTGTACTGGCAGGCTACATGCGCATCCTCGGCGCATCGATAGTCATGGCGTTTCCGGGAAAGATTATCAATATTCACCCGGCTCTCCTGCCCTGTTTTACCGGTCTCCATGCCCAGCGGCAGGCGGTGCAGCACGGGGTCAAAGTGGCAGGCTGTACTGTGCATTTCGTTGATGAGAGCCTTGACGGGGGTCCTATCATCCTCCAGAAATGCGTTCCGGTACTGGATTCTGATGATGAAGATGCGCTTGCAGAGCGGATACTGAGTCACGAGCACCAGTGCCTGCCGGAATCTATCCGGCTCTTTTGCGAAGACCGGCTTGTGATTGAAGGCCGCAAAGTTCGGATTATTTGAGAATTTGCCGAGACGGATCCCGGTCTGTCATTTTTTTGGATTACTATGTTCACAGCGACTTTTTTATCTGGCACGCTGATAGTATGCACAACCGGGAGCCGGTGACGAGGCAATGAAAGAGCGATTCAAAAATCCTGCGACAAAGCAGATTGCACGGGAGCGTATTGAAGTGCTGTTTGAACAGGCAAGGCTCGCATTTGCAGAGTTTCCGGATTTAAGTAATCGTTATGTAGAGATCGCGCGCAAAATTGCCATGCGCCAGCGGATCCGGATCCCGCGGGAATTGCGCCGCCAGTACTGCCATCACTGCTATACCTTCCTCGTACCGGGAAGCAATATGCGGGTGCGGGTGCACCGTGGCAATGTAGTGGTCACCTGTCGCTCCTGCAATAAACATACACGATATCGCGTGGTGAAACCTCATGTCGGAAGAAGCAAATAAACTGATGCAGGATTTAAAGCCGACCGTATGGATTGGCAAACAGGGCTGTACCGAAACCATTATCGAAGAGATAGTCTCTCAGCTCAGGAACAGAAAGATAATTAAGGTAAAATGGCTTCAGTCCGTGGAAGTCGATCCGGAAGCTGTAGCCCTGCAGGCGCGTGCGAAACTGGTAGAAACACGGGGACGGACTATGGTGCTTGCAGATAAAAAGCAAACAATAAAAAAATAAATCCGCTTTTTCTTCGATCAAAGCGGCATTCAGCTTCTCGAAATATATAAAAACTTACTTCACAAATAAGTAAAGACTGTTATTGAAAAATTCAACAGTGAGGTCTTAAGATGACAACAGTATACGATGTCCCCGCCGACCATATTATTCGAAGGGTCGCTGAGGAGCTCAAGAAGCGGAAGGAAATTGTCCCGCCGGAATGGGCTGCCTTTGCAAAGACCGGGGTGCACAAAGAGATGCCGCCTGAGGATCCCGACTGGTGGTTCACCCGGGCAGCAGCAGTGTTGAGACGCGTCTATATCGACGGCCCCCTGGGTGTCGAGAGGATGCGAAGCTTTTACGGTGGTAAGAAGAACCGTGGGTCACGCCCGAATGCGTTCCGCAAGGGCAGTGGATCGATCCTGAGAAAATCTCTCCAGCAGCTGGAAGCAGCAGGTTTGATCATCCACGACAAGACCGGCCGTAAAGTATCCCCCGCAGGGATGTCATTTCTTGACAACCTGTCGCAGGAAGTAAAGATTACCCCGCCGGCACCCGTACCAAAACGTGTCCTGCCCGTAGTTGCCGCCGAACCCAGGAAGGCTGATGCCAGGAAGGGTGAGAAGAAGGCAAAGGGTGGCGAAGGCGCTGACGGTGCCAAGGCTGAGAAGAAGCCCTCGTCAAAGAAAGGCGAAGGCAAGAAAGCAGATAAATCTGAAGCCCCCAAGTGAGGTGTAATCATGGGAGACGACGAACTGAGTGAACTTCGCAAACGGCGAATGGCACAACTGCAGCAGCAGGCTGGCGATCAGCAGGGGATGCAGGAAGAACTTGAACGCCAGCAGAAGCAGAAGTCTCAGATACAGATGCTCCTCATGCAGGTTCTCGAGGCGGATGCCCGGGAACGATTAAACACCATCAAACTGACCAAGCCGGAGTTTGCTGCTTCGGTTGAACAGCAGTTGGTGGCTCTCGCCCAGAGTGGGCGACTCAAGAACAAGATCACGGACGCGCAGCTCAAAGAACTGCTCAGGCAGCTTGCGCCAGCGCGACGTGACTACACGATCACACGAAGATGAAAGCCGGCGTGCTCTACAGCGGCGGAAAGGACAGTTCCCTTGCAGCAATAATGCTGGGTACGTATTATGAGGTCGAACTCAATACGTTCGTGCTCGACCCGACCCGCCAGATCCCATCGTTGGAGGCTGCGGCACAGGCACTGGGGTTTCCCCTGATAAAACGTGTGTTTCGTGAAGGACTGAAAGACGAGATGGTGGATCTGGTGAAGTCATGCGGGTATCCGAATGACGCGATCAACCGGATCCATCATATCGCGGTCGAAACCCTCAGCAGGGAGTACAAGGTTGTCGGTGACGGCACACGGTTCAATGACCGTGTACCGATGCTGACCCGTGCTGAGGTGCAAAGCCTTGGAAACCGGACCGGGTGTTCGTATGTGCGACCCCTGTTAGGCTTTGTCAAGGCGGAAGTCGATCGTCTGGTGGACCGGTTTTTCATCGTGGAATACGGAGAGACCGGGACCATCCGGAACGGTGATTACGAAGCCGGGATCAGGGAGGCGTTCCGCCTACGCGGACTCGACCCAGCCCCCCTCTTTCCGGCACACCATGACCAGTCGCTGGTCATCGGGAGAAAAGCATAATATCAGGTGAGTTAAATGAGCAAAGTAAGCAAAGGCAGGAAGATTCGGCTCGCCAAGGCATGCGACCAGAACCGCCGTGTGCCCCAGTGGGTAATGGTAAGGACCAAGCGCGGTGTTGTTGCGCACCCGAAGAGAAGAAACTGGCGCAAGAGCCAGTTAAAGGTGTGAGCTATGGCAGAAGTGATGAAGGAACACGTATATATCATCCCGCTGCGCGATGCAAAGCGGATGCCCCGCTGGAAGCGGTGCAACGGCGCAATCAAGGATATCAAGAAGTATCTCGCCAAGCACATGAAGAGCGAGGATGTCAAGATTGACCAGGGCATCAACGAGAAGGTGTGGAGCCGGGGCGCAGAGAAGCCACCGTCAAAGATCCGTATTCGCGCCATGAAAATGGAGGACGGGCAGGTTCAGGCCGAACTTGCACCGGAATCATAGATGGAAAGGACGATCACGTTTGCAGGCGATCCGAACATCGGGGTTTTTGCCCGGGTGGTAGGAAATATCGCAATAATCCCGCCGGATTCCACGCCGGAATTTAAGCATGCCGTAAAGGAAGCGCTCCAGGTTGAGGTCATCGAGACACTGATCCAGGGGAGCGCGATCATCGGCTCCTTAGTTGCCGGTAACAGCCGGGGCCTTGTCGTCTCGGGGCTGGCAACGGAAGAAGAGATCGAGAAGCTGGCAAAACACCGCAAGGTGTTCCTGCTCAGTGAAACAATGAATGCCGCGGGCAACGTGATCATGGTAAACGATACCTTTGCTGCAGTCCACCCGGATATGCCCGAAGGTGTGATAAAACAGATCGGCGATTTCCTTGGCGTAGAAGTGATCACTCTTGTTCTTGGCGGAGTAAAGACCGTCGGTATGGCAGGCGTTGCCACGAACAAGGGCGTCATTGTGCACCCAAGGGCAACCGATGCCCAGATCAAGCAGATCGAAGCGGTTGCAAACGTGCCGGTCGGCACCGGGTCCATCAACATGGGCTGCGGGCTTATCGGAACCGGTCTCATGGTCAACGAGCATGGCTACCTTGCCGGGAATGCGACGAGCGGGTTTGAGCTTGGCAGGATTGAAGACGTATTTGGATTTCTGGAGTGATAACTATGGAAAATCAGAAGTTTGAGGTTAAAGGAACCTTTTTAATGGGCGAAGACTGGGCGCCATACACGAAAATTATCGCGGCCCCCAATGCAAAGCAGGCACAGGAACGCACCTTAGCGGTAATTGGCAGCAAGCACAACTTAAAGCGCAGGTACATCAAGGTTGATGCGGTTAAGGCCTTAACGGCCGAGTAATTTTTTTTACAACCTTTTGTTTTGGTTTTCATTCCGATATTTGAGTTTTACCGGAGTGGAATCTCACGCTCATTGAGGCACCGCCACTTCCCTTTTGGCACCGTCATCTCGAACCGTGCACCCTTTCCGGGCTCGCCATTCTCGGTGATGGTGATGCCGGTGATAGCAAGGATCTCACTGGTAAGGGCTAAACCAAGTCCGGTCTTCTTGCCGAATTCACGCTAGAATTTTTTATCCTACTCCGATATACAGGACTGTTTCTATCACTTTAGTTTTTTTTATGAGGCGGTTTCATGTTTTTTTCTGCCCAGACAACAACACGTTCTGCCAACACCAGAGCTTTGTGATATTCATCATCACTGACCGGACCTTCCAATCCCGGATACCGTGTTTGAGCTGCATACAGCGTGAGCGTTGAGGCAGTTTTTATATCATTGGGAATTATCACACCTTCTTTTTCAAGAGTTGCCAAAAGCTGTGATATATCGTGGATATAGGGAAATGCAACTTTCTTTGAGATGTATACCGCCTTTATCGCTTTTTCTGCGGCCTGTTGAGCCTGAAAACAAAGATCTTCGGAGTAAATTTCTCTGGAACATTGTTTAGCCAAAGCTAAACTGCTCTTGGCACGATTCAGCCACTCAACCGGATTATCCGGTTGCAATCTTTTCCGCATCATAGATCACGATCCCCTCCCGTATGGCAGGATAAATCACCAGATAAGGAGAATCACGATATTGTTCAACTTGGTTAGGGGAAACGACGATAATATCCACTGCCTTGCCAACCCCATAAAGCCGCATATAGATCTTTGCTGCTACGCCCCGTGGATTCCTGACACCTTTTTTGATCACAAGAAGATCGATATCACTATGTGGTCCCATCTCTCCACGAGCTGCAGAGCCGAACATGATAATCCGTTGCGGATGTGCTACCTCAACAATCCGCTGTATGATATCATGTAAGATTTTTTCAGGGACGTTCTTTTTTTGCATATCGTATCCTTTACGGGTATAAATTATTCAGGTACAAAGATCTTCGCATTCTTCTTTATGACCCTGACGTTAATATTTTTATTCTCCCATCGTTACCTGGAAAGGCTCAGCAAATCGCGACCCCTAAAAAGCTCAGCATATCGTGACCCTCAAATGGCCATTTTAGGTTCAGCATATCGTGACCCCTAAAGGATAAAGTTCGACGTTCATTGCTCCTTTGGTGGGGCATAATGGAAT
>JAUSBW010000117.1 GCA_030651815.1 Methanoregula sp. | reverse complement strand
ATAGAAAGGCTGATAGATCTAACAAATCAAGTATCGACAGGATCACATACACTACATCATTTTCCGGAAGCCATTCCATAACATTGACTGGGAAGAGATACAGCTGTTCCTTTTCAAATCCTTTGATAATGTTGTGACGCTCAAACATATAATATATATTATACTTAATAGTAAATATAGTTAAGTACTATGAGTTGTATTAAGTACTTTTAGCTAGCTCTATGCAACAGCCTCACTTGTGATATAGAAAACAGCGATAGTCAGTTCCGAGTAGATCGTTCTCGGGTAAGGACGGACAACGCAGGGGAAAGATTTCGAGTCTTTTGATCTGCTCTTCAAGATGCAGCACAAGGGAGTCAGTCGCATCAACATTTTCTTTTGCAATATACTCCCATATCTCCTCAACGTCCGTTTCAGCAACGGAGGTGATCTCAACCTGAAATTTTTCTGGCACTTTTGAACCCTTTCACAAACTCACGAGCTGAACGGGTCCGTCCGCGTTCCACATCCTCTTCTGCCGGGGCGAGCAACCTTGCCATGTTCCCCGCCTGGAGGTGTTTTTCATATACTTTTACATCCAGCAGCACTGAATCAGCCCTGCCATTTACCGTGAGAATGATCGGGCGACCTGTGGCATGGAGATGGTCAAGAATATCACGGGTGTGACGCTTCAGGTCCGTAACTGAGAAAATGTCTTCTGATGGGCTTATCTGCGACATATCGTAACCTCCTGTAATGTATGATTACTTATTGAATATAGCATTATATATGGTGTCTGAAAAAGGTAAAATTCGTGTGATAACAGTGTTATATTGCAAGATGTGAGGTATTTTTAAGAATTGCATTTAAAAAAAAGCCGGTAATCAAAATAAAAGACTTATCTGAATAGCCGTGCTACTACTGGTCAGGTGGTTTTATGCAGATCTCCATGAAACTTGAGATGAAGGATTCGCCCGGCCAGCTGGTCGCGGCACTCAAACCAGTATCCGATGTCGGCGGAAATATTATCGCTGTGATCCACCAGCGGGAACCGGGCTCGGATCACGGAACTCTTGATGTTCAGATCGTGCTTGAATTACCGGAAGGAAAGCTTGAAAAACTGGTAGGACTTCTCAAGGAGCAGGGTGTTCATATCCAGCGCATAGGTCAGCAACGCCTGCTCTATAAGCGGACGGTCATTCTGATCGGGCATCTCATGCATACGGATCTTTCCGATACGGTAGACCAGATAGATTCCACCGGCTTTGCAGAAGTGATTGAGCTTGACTTAAGTATGCCTGCGGTAAAAGAACGGTCATCTTCAAGACTGACCATAAAATCGGTAACCAAAGAGGATATGGAAGCGGCCTTAGCGATCCTGCGCCGGGTATCCCAACAGAAGTCCCTGCTCTTAATTGAGCCTCTGGAGGAGATCGCATGAAGATCGCCTTGATTGGTCTTGGTTCTGTGGGACGCGGTGTGGCAGAAATGATCACGAAAAAAGATTTGGGTCTTACCATTACCGGGATCGCCGATTCAAAAAGCGGGGCAATGGATCCCGATGGGCTTGACATTCCCGCACGTCTTGCCCACAAGAAAAAGCATGGATATTGCGGCGATCCAAACCTTTCGACTATTGATATCATCAAAAAGGCAGCATATGATGCACTGGTAGAAGTAACTCCTACAAACGCCTTGTTCGGAGAACCTGCAATCGGTTACATAAAGACCGCCCTTGCCCGGAAAAAACATGTCGTCACTTCAAATAAGGGTCCCATAGCCTTGGCGAACAAAGAGCTCCGTGCAATGGCGCAGAAAAAAGGTGTGGCGCTACGGTATGAGGCAACGGTTGCCGGCGCAATTCCGATCATGCATACGCTGGAACACGGACTTGCCGGTAACGAGATCCTCGCGCTTTATGGTGTGCTCAACGGCACCTGCAATTATATTCTCACCCGTATGGCAGCAGAAGGTCTCACATACGAACAGGCCCTGATGGAAGCCCGCGAGATGGGATACGCTGAAGCGGATCCAACTTATGATGTCAAGGGTATCGATGCGGCAATCAAACTGGTGATTCTCGCAAACACGATCTGGGGACACGATGTAAAGCTGACGGACGTGGACTGTACGGGCATCGATCTCTTAACACCGGATGCCCTGCGACTTGCTGAGGATGAAGGATGCACTATCCGGCTTATAGCCGAAGCGATACCCCGTAAGCATATTCTCCGTGTCTCTCCCCGTATCATAGAAAAGAACCACCCTCTCGTGGTTGATGGTACCTTAAATGCCCTGACGCTTGAAACCGATATGGCCAAAGAGATCACGCTTATCGGCCGGGGTGCAGGATCTGTTGAGACTGCAAGTGCGATTATCGGGGACCTCCTGTACATTAAGGACCGTTATGACGGGCGTGCTTGAACACCGGCGCGAGTACCTGCGCCTGATGCGACAGGTAACGCTCGACAAAGGTTTTTTTTCCGTAACCGATATCCATACGGCAGCAAAAATTCCCCGCAGCACCGCACAGGACTGGATAAACCGCCTGCTTGGTGAAGGGTGTGTGTTCCTCAAAGAGGAGAAGCGGGGACGGAATGCGGCACGGTATGCGGCGATCAGCGCAATACCTTCCAGTACCTGCCGACGTATCTTCACCACCGTTGATGGGGATAATGTAGAGATTTATCACGACTGCATGAGTGGTGCCTGTGCAGCTTTCTGCGGATACCATCACGCGCTTGCCGGTGGAGTGTTATCCCATGTCCAGCGTGACGGGACTCTGCTCAGGGAATGTGCCCGTGTAGGATATGTTGATGTGCCTGTAGGGTTATTGCCACTTCCCGCAGTGGGTGTCATTGGCGTTAAGCGAAGCGGCGAATCGGTGATCCAGAAGATCCGGTGTATTGGCGGACCGGCGTACTCGTTGTCCGGTATGATGGCAAGGGCAGAAGGAGTAACAAGGGTAGATACAAGCCAGAACGGATACATTGTTGAAGGCGATGTCTGGACACAGGCAATGGTTCATGTGACGATCGGGATCGATGACACCGATTCAAAGGAAGGGGGTGCAACCTTTGCGCTCGCTCTTGCACTTCTTTCGCATGTGACCCGGATCAAAGGTGTACTGCCTATCAGTCATCATGTAGCAATGCTCAACCAGGATGTTTTTGTAAAGACTGCGGGCAACTCGGCAAGTTTTATTGAAGTGGCAGTAGTCCCCGATCGGCTTGATGAACTTGCTGAGAAGGTACAACGGTTTGTCTCCGATGAATCTCTTTCCCGGGAATGGGGCATTGCGATACGTACGGGCATTGGTGTTCCGGCAAGCCTGCGGGAATATGGCAGGCTGGTACGTGAGCAGGTGATTACCCGAACGGTTGCAGAGGCGACTGCAGAGCGTTTTGGCATTTCCCTGATTGGTGGCAATGGTGTGATCGGGGCACTGGGTGCTGTTGCCCTTGCCGGGCTCCCACACGAAGTGCTGCTTGATCCTGCACAGGATATTCTTTCGTAAGAGTGCCTGACGGTATTCTTTTCCTGAAGAAATAATCCCCTGTTACATCGCCGACAAATGTCGTTCCATTTAACTTTTCCCATCCCCAATATAGCTCATTTCCCGCTAAAAAAAATACGAGTTAACTGCGATCGCAAAAACCCTTAATCCGGGCATTTTGCGGGCTTTGATTTCTGAATCTCTTCTATATGGGCTCCGTTTGGGTGTAAATGATCCCCTGTTCGATCGAAAACTCCTGGAGTATTTGCATGAACAGGGTGTCCGGAGTACGTCAGACAAAACAGAATACTGGCAGTTTTACCTGTTCCGGGAGATACACTATTCTGAGCCCCATACGGGCTCCGATTACCATTTTCCTGTGCTTGTTTTCGGGTTTTTTTAAAAGGGGTGTCCACTGCTATAGAAAATACTGTTTTAAATGGTTATTTCTCCAAAATACCCCGTTTAATCGCGATTTGATTTTGCAATTTAACGGGTTTCTGTTGGTCACTTTTTTTGACACATATTTCAGGTGGTTTTTCGGCAGAAACGGTCTGCAAATGCCCTTGGTTGCCGATTATTGCCATCACGTCGGAGAATTCGGGGTTTTATGAGAGTTGGTCCGGTTTTTGAGTGGTGGGGAGTAATTCTGGTTTGCGGGTGAGTGCGTGTACAGATTTTTCCAAAAAAAAAGTTTCCTGCTTTTTCTCGCACGCCCGAAATTTTTTCCGTATTTTCTGCGAGCCGCCAAAAATTTTTGGAATTGTTTTAAAAAACTCGCAAAGGCAAAAAAATTCCCGGATTATTTTTTCAGAGATTTTTTAAGCGGGTTTTTTTCGGCCGGCGTGGACTGAACCTGCAAAGAACATTGTGTTGTGTCAGCGCTGTCAGGCAGGGAAGTGCGAGAGCAGGCTTATGCCGGATGCAATGCCTGATAATGGGATATGAGTATAACTATGTGATTGTTGTTACAAAAACAACTGCGGGGAAACAATTGTCTGATGATTGCGTTTGAGAAAGTGAACGGGATAAAATACCGGCCGGAGATTACTGATAGGACAGAAGAGCAGGTACGGTGTGCGCTGCTGGAGGGTAAGGAGTTTATGGCCATTGAGATCCGGGTGGTCGGAATAGTGGAAAAGAAAATGGGCATAGATATGCTCACAATCGAATATCTCGCAGGGTGTAATCAGAAAGCGCAAACGTCACGCTGGATGCAGGAGAAGATAAGCCTGCTCACGACAGTCTGCAAAGAGACTGTCATGAAGATTAACAGACGAATGACCGCCCGGATTTTCCTCTCTGTCCGGGAACTGGATGAGCGGAAGATCTGCCTGTACCGGCTCTCTGTGTGGTTGTCGATGGACGAGGCGGGTTTGCTTATGTGGAAAATCAAGGATCATATCGATCCTGCGTTTGTACGGATGGATAAGTCCGTAGTGGAGCGGGCCACTGATACGCGGAGACGGGCAGAAGAAGTGATGGCGGAACCGATGGGGTGAGAGCGTTTGCTCCACCAACCCTTTTTGCATGAGAGTGCGGGGTGTAACACGGTCAGAACGATTGCGGGGCATGTTTTTCCGGATCCCTTCCTGACACCTGGTGGTATTTCCAAAGAAGCTCTGCGATCAACTGTTATTTCCGTATCCCATCCGGGCCCGATAAGGGCTACCATCTCGTGTTCCCGCCCGGCAATCCCGAACCCCGGCAGCTACCCAAAGAACCGGACCGGCAAGAAGCGGTAATCTGGACCAGCTCTATCCTTTTTATCCCTTCACATCCCCGGATGATCTCCTTATGACCGATCAGCGCCAATCCTGTTGCCAATGATTCTTGTGGACTGGCAGCTCCTTGATCGCATAGAACGGGGCTTTATCAAAATTGATCCGTACGATCCCGCACTTGTTCAGCCCAACTCTGTCGATATCCGGCTTGGCAACCATTTTGTCTGGTACAAGCCGGGCAAAGCAGTGATTGACCCGTATAATCAGGAAAGTGTCACTTCCGATGTGGATGAGGTGCATGCAGACTCGTTCATCCTCAATCCCGGCCAGTTCATTCTTGCCGAGACGCTGGAGTGCATAGAATTACCGGACAACATAGTAGCAACAATAGAGGGCAAGTCCAGCATCGCACGGCTGGGCATCACCCTCCACCAGACCGGCGGCTGGATCGATGCCGGGTTCAGGGGCACGATCACCCTCGAGATGGCAAACGTCAACACCCGCCCGGTAAAGATCTATGCAGGGATGCCGATCGGCCAGCTCGTCTTTTACACAACCGAACGGGCAGAGAAACCCTACTTTAAAAAAGGCGATGCAAAATATCTCGACCAGCGGCAGGCAACGCTGTCGCGGTATCATGCAAATAAAAAAATGTCGTGATGGCTGCTGATAAAGAGTATGTCCTTAAAAATTATACACACATGATGATTGTACCGGGTTAAGCACTATATATCATAAAAACCCATTTAATACGGATGATCATACCAGATCGGAGATGAATTAATGCGACTTCTTCTCATTCATTCAGATTACATAGAATACGAAGCTAAAAAGAAGACAAAGATAGCGGAGGAGTGCTCTGTTCTTTCAGACAGGGAAGAAGAAGCACTCACCGTTTTCTGCGCAGTGGAATCGATCGATGAGGAAGACCTTGAAGGCGTTGTCCTTCAGGCGATTGCGGAAGTAAAAAAGACGGCCGGGCAGGTCAACGTAACAAAGATCGTTGTGTACCCGTACGCCCACCTCTCCAGTGATCTCTCCTCACCGGAAACTGCAGTTACCGTGCTCAAGGCACTCAAAGCAGGTCTTGAGGCGGAAGGGTTTGCCGTGAAGCGTGCACCCTTCGGCTGGTACAAATCCTTCAAACTTTCCTGCAAGGGTCACCCACTCTCTGAACTCTCCAAGACGATTGTGCCCGGTGAAGAAGGCGCAGTCAGGAAGGAGAAGAAGGAAGTCACCCATGACTGGTTCGTACTGACTCCTGACGGGAAGCAGCACGACTACAAGGAGTTCCTTAACGACTCGGCGTTCGGCTGCCTTGTGAAAAAGGAACTCGGTGTTGCGGTGCCGACCGGTGGCGAACCTGCCCATGTTGACCTGATGCGCAGAAAAGAACTCGCGGACTACGAACCTGCAAGCGATGTGGGTTGCCTGCGCTGGATGCCCAAAGGCAAGATCGTCCGCGACCTGATCGCTGACTACGTGCTACGGCTCGTGCTCGAATACGGCGGCACACCTGTCGAAACGCCGGTCATGTACGACCTTGGGGACCGGGCGATTTATGAGCATGCCGAGAAGTTCGGCGAGCGCCAGTACCGGTTCAAATCCAATAACCGGAACATGATGCTACGGTTCGCGGCCTGCTTTGGCATGTTCTCGATCATGCGCGACATGCACATCTCGCCCCACAACCTGCCCATGAAGATGTACGAGCTCTCCACTTACTCGTTCCGGCACGAACAGAAGGGCGAAGTGATTGGATTAAAACGTCTGCGTGCGTTTACCATGCCCGATATGCACTCGCTCTGTACCGATATGCCTGAAGCCCTAAAATGCTTTGAAGAGCAGCTCGCCATGGGCTGGCAGACCGGCATCGATTTCGAGACGAAACTGGTCGCCGCATTCCGCTGCACGAAGGACTTCTACGCAGAGCACGAGGCATGGGTCAAGAAGATCGTCAGGGAATCGGACTGCCCGATGCTCATAGAGATCCTCTCCGATCGCGTCCACTACTGGATTGCAAAGATCGATCTCGCTGCCATTGACGGCCAGATGCGCCCGATCGAGAACCCGACCGTGCAGATCGATGTCGAAAGCTCGACCCGGTTCAACATCAAGTACCATAAGGAAGACGGCACTGTTGTCCACCCCCCCATCCTCCACTGTTCCCCAACGGGCAGTGTCGAGCGGGTGATCTGCGCTATCCTTGAAAACATCTCCACCCGACAGGTCCCCGCACTCCCCACGTGGCTTGCACCCGTGCAGGTACGGGTAGTGCCGGTTGCCGAGCGCCATGGGGCATTTGCCGCAGAGATCTGTGCTGCCATCAACGCCGCCCAGGTCCGGTGCGATGTTGATGACCGGGAAGAGAGCGTGGGCAAGAAAATCCGCGAAGCGGGGATGGACTGGGTGCCCTACGTGATCGTTGTCGGTGATGAGGAAATTGCATCGAAGAAACTGACCGTGACGATCCGGAAGAAGTCGCAGCCCAACAAGCCGCACAAAGAGCAGCTCACAACCGAAGAACTGATTGCGGCAGTGAAGAAGGATACGGAAGGCAAGCCGTTCCGCCCGCTCTATACACCGCGCAAATTATCGATGAAGGCCCGGTATATCTAAAATCCTTTTTTGCAGACTTATCCCTTGCCGCAACGCATCTTCCATCAGATCGAAAACAGGCTGATCATCCCCGACAACAAAAAGTTTACACGTCATTAACCTTCACCGCCAAAGATCGGGTTTTGGGGAGGTGAATGGTAAACGTGCTCCCCAGATTCACGATACTTTCCACACTGATGTAACCGCCATGCATCTGGATGTATTTTTTTGCAATGGATAAAGAGAGCCCGATACGATCATATTTCCTGCTGATATTGCCGGAATCCGGCAACTTAAACGGTTCAAAGATCTCGTCGAGCTGGGTGTTGGTGATGCCAATACCATTATCCTGAATCGAAATCCTGTGCATCTTGTCTGAAGTGCCTGACTGGTACGAGATCCGTATCTTTCTTGGAGGTTTTGAATAATTGACCGCATTGGAGAGCATAGACTCGATCACGGTCGATATTTTGCTGGCATCCGCTTCGAACGTGAGATTTTTAGGGATGTCAAGAGTCAGATCGGCTTTTGCCGCATATCCTCCTGCATCTATGATCGACTGAATCATTCCTGTCGGAGAGAACGTCGAGTAGTTCAGCGGGATCTTACCTGCATCGAGTACGGAGAGCTCGAGCATCTGGTTGATGATCTGGCGTTCGTGATCAACACTTTTTGCACAGCGGTCAAGGATGACTCTGGTCTCATCAGTGACACCGTACGTTTGCGGATCCCCGGTGAGGAGGTTTAAGTATCCCATGATTGGCTGAAGAGGGGTGCGCAACTCGTCGGCAACCGTACTGATGATCCCGCGCCTTCGTTCATTATACTGCAAAAGGCGTTCCCTGAGCTGCTCTTTTTCCGTGATATCAACGAGGTTGATCAATAGGGAAGTCTCCCCTTTCTGCTGAATGGGGGAGAAGAATGCGGCTGCCAGCCGGATCTCACCGTTTTTTGTAAGAAACCTGTACTCCACCTTGCTGGTCTTCCCATTCTGATTCCGAGGATGTGCCGGGATATTGAGAAAGTCCGCCTTGTCATCATTGTGAATGAGCATGAGCAGGTCTTTACCTGCAAGTTCATCGGCATCGTAACCGGAGAATATTTGAAACGCCGGATTGGTGTAGACAATCTTCTGATCCCGGGTGATGATGATACAGGTTGGAGATCCCTCGGTTACCTGCTGGTAACGGGTATAGTTTTCTTCTGCAGCCTGTTCAGCGCACTTGCGCTTGTTGATATCGATCACCGAGCAGCTCACCTGGTTGTCACTCACCCGTCTCCATGAGAGGTTTACCCAGAGCGGTTCTTTGTCCTTTCGGACTAACCGGGTTTCGAAATTATTCACATCCTCGCTCGAACCTAAGTACTCAAAGAATTTGCGTTGATCGTCTTTAGAGAAGAATAACCGGGGAAGAGTCATACCTGTAAATTCTTCGGGTGTGTAACCCAGCATCTGCGACAGGTAATTATTGGTCATACGGATTGCAAAGCTGTTCTGGTCAAACAGGACAATTCCCAGAAGTGAAGTCTCAAAGATGCTCCGGTAGCGTGCTTCGCTTCGGTTCACTTTTTCTGTGAAATGTGCAACAACAGCAGTAATACAGATGAAAAGAACTGCCTGTCCGGTGGTGTAGATCAAAAGGCCGGTATCAGGGAAAAGGTAAACATAGGCCAGTACCTCGTACGCAACTGCGCAAAAACCAGCGAGGAATATCCCCCATCTCGGATAGAAATACGTTGCATAAAGAAGGGGGAAGAAGAAGAGCTGGGCGTAGATGGTTACGATGTTTTCCTTTAAGGAGACAACAGTGATTGCAATACAGCAGATGGTTAAGGATAATATGACAATCAGTCGTACAAGGTCAGTATGTGAAAGGTTGATACGGGAGAGGGGGCCATACCGATCCATGGATATTTTCGTTGTTGATTGTATGAGGTGATAAAGGTATTATGTTCGTATGAAACCAGACCACCAGAACCGGAAGTAAGCATACCGGTGCCAATCGATATTTTAATCCACCATTAACTAATCACCAGGGGATGCATTCCCACTCCTTAAAACATGGGAGGTGGGAAAGGTGCGCTTTGCCCTTATGTGCAGAGCGGGGAGAGTTTTTCAATCACGCGCTCCACCTGCCGTACAGATGTGCCGATGTAAGTGTCCGGGTTGAGGAGTGCGGCAATATCGCTCTTCGAACAGTACCGCACGATTTCAGGGTCGGCCCCGAGCACATCGGCGAGTGTCCGGTTTTCGGCCAGCGCCTGCATGCTCGCCATCCGGACCCGCTCGTGGGAATCCTGACGGTTCATGCCTTTTTTTGTCAGCTCGATCATGACCGATTCTGCCATGTTGATCCCGTGGAGGAAACCAAGGTTCCGCCGGATTGCGGCGCGGTTTATCACGAGACCTTCGAGCACGTTTGCCATCACCCTCAGGCAGTGATCGGTGAGGATCGATGCCTCCGGGAACAGTACCCGCTCGCAGGAGGAGTTGGTGAGATCCCGCTCGTCCCAGAGCGTGTTGTTCTGGAGCGCAGGTTCTACTGCGGAGCGGATGATGCGGGCAAGACCGCAGACCTGCTCTGATTTGATGGGGTTTCTCTTGTGTGGCATGGTAGAGGAGCCCACCTGTTTTGCCCCGAAGGCTTCCTCGACTTCTCCAATCTCGGTCCGCTGGAGCGAGCGGACTTCAATGCCGATCTTGTCGAGCGTGGTTGCAACACCTGCGCAGAACATGAAGTATTCCGCGTACCGGTCGCGGGAGATCACCTGGTTTGAGACATCCACCGAACTCATGCCGAGGTACTCCATCATGATTGCCTGCACTTCAATCCCTTTTGATCCGAGGGCTGCCTGTGTACCTACCGCGCCGGTCATCTGCCCGACCACTACCCGGGGGCGCATCTGTTCGAGGCGCCCGATGTGTCGTCCGACCTCGCTTGCCCATATGGCAAACCGGAGGCCGTAGGTAGTAGGGACCCCATGCTGTCCATGCGTCCTGCCGATGCAGACCAGAGACCTGGTCTCATCGGATCGCTTGAGCAGTACGCCGAGCAGCTGGCGAAGTTTCTGGTCAATCAGGTCCAGTGTCTGTTTCAGCTGGAGCCCGGTTGCCGTGTCGAGAATATCGTTGCTCGTTGCACCGTAGTGCACCCAGCGCCCGGACTCTCCCGTTACTTCCGAGATCGCCTTGACAATCGCCATCATGTCGTGGCTGATCTCGAGCTCGATTGCCTTTGCCCGTTCGAGCGAGGCATTGTGGGCCTTCTCGCTGATCTCGACTGCCGCTGCTGCCGGGATCATACCATGGTGTGCCTCGGCCCTTGCCAGCGCGACTTCGGCGGCGACTACGCAGGAGAACCGGTTCTTCTCACTCCAGACGGCACGCATCTCTTTTGTGCCGTAGCGCTCCTCGATGGGGTGGACTGCCATGGGTAGAAATGGGTTGTTTTGGGATATAGTGGTTTATGATGTGTGGATGCCGGCATCGTACACATTTCGAAAGATTAGAAAACCGCTGCCCTCATTCCTCTTCTGATTCCTTCGGGTCCAGTGAACCATCGCAATACACCACATATTCACAATTATTTTTCAGGCAGTCAACTCCAACCATTTTTTTGCAAAATCCGGGTGGACGGGGTTTGGGAAATGTTGGATCGTAATCCGGGTTGTCAACTTTTTCGTAATCCTCAAAAAACCCTTTTTCCGGGTCGAGACTGAAATAATATTTTTCACTCTTACGATCATATTCCCAGTAAATCCCACAATAGAGTTCAACGACAACAAATTTCCACATCCGCTCACCTCCATCTGCATATGAGATTTCAGGATCAAACGATACAATCTTTGTAGTCGGGATCCTGTGGAACGAAGGATTCTCCTGCCCGGTACAGTGTCTTTAAGAATTGTTAATAAAGTAAAATGTATACATTATACATACTACTATGGCAAAAGCGGAAAGTGTTATGACAAAAGACCGCAGGACAAATGCCCCGGCTCCTGTGATAGGGAAAGCACGGAAATTAACACATGGTGTTCCCGTTAAGGATCTCCGTGCTCCAGTGCAGGTTCTCAAGTCAACAAAACTCTGGCTCGATCAGATCATCGGTGAAAAACAATTCAAAACTTACGATGAGGCGATCATGTTCCTGATCACAGAAAGGCAGAGGCACCTCCCATCAGATTTCGGGATCTTTCCTGATCTGAAAGAATACGTGTGCAGCGGAGAGGATTAACATCGTTATCGTCCTCGATACATGGGCATGGATCGAGTACTGGAGGGGCAATAACCATGTTCGTGAAATTATTGAGGGGCCTGAAAACAAACTCACATCGATGGTAACTATCGCAGAACTGGAGCGACTCTATGGCGCAGATAGAGAAAAGATGGATCTTATGATAGTCAAGATCCGGCTCAGGAGCCGCCTTGTCCCAGTGGACCTCAACATTGCACGGGCAGGTGGTGAGGTGCGGAGGAACATGAATGAGGGGGGCATTGCAGACGCGATCATCTATGCGACAGCACTCATGAATCAGGCAAAGGTCCTGACGGGGGATGCACATTTCAAAGTTTTTTCTGAGGTTATCTTTGTAGATATCTCCTGATTCCGACATTTTTTTAAGTGATCCGTGTCATACGGTTCCTCGCACGAAAAGCGGCGCATGAACGATTGTGAGTTTCGATCCTTGTTCTTGTGGATGAATCGCTCAATGCGGCCGATGCCCGATAAGTCTTTTGACGGGTTTTAAATCCGTGTTCTTGTAGATGAGCCGGATCAGGTAATCTTTATCCATGGTTTTGTATGGTTTATTCCAGAAGTTAATGCGATTATAGCATAGTTAAGTCCGGAAGTTAATGCGGTTTGATTAAAAAACCGGTATCCCCTTCACTACTTCAGGACATGAATGTCCACTCTCACCATCCCATCAGATCCCAAAACACAAAAAGCTCCTCTTCACCTTCGCCCCGCATCCCCACACCCATAAAACCCACCAGCACCAATACGTGTACCAATGGACAGCATCGACACCTACTTCCCGTACAGCGAGTTCCGGCCGGGCCAGCGCCACATGCTCGAAGTCGCAGCACAGGTTGCCCGCGAAGGCGGCATCGTCATGATCGACGCCCCCACCGGCAGCGGGAAGTCAAGTGTCGTCGCTTCGCTCCTTTCCGAGCGGAAGAAGCGGAAGATCGTAATTGCGGTGCGGACGATCAGCCAGCTCACCACGTTCATTCGCGAACTTGAACTGGTGCGTAAAAAGGCGCCACACTTAAAAACGGTATACCTTGTCGGCAAGAAGAGCATGTGTCCACTTGGAGGGGAGGGGGATATTTATCGCAAATGCGAAGGGGTCAAGGCATTCTCCTCTTCGCTCATGCGCGATCGAGCGGATAAAGGGGTGCTTGTTCCGGCAAAAGATCCGTTCATCATCAGGCAGATCCGCAGCATGGACAGGGAACACCCGCTCCTTTGCCCGTATTATATCGCGAGTAAGATGTTCGTGCCCGCAGAGACTGTGGGGGTCAAGATGGTTCCCTCAACCGAACTCCGGGCCAAAGCCGACCGTGTGATTGCACATCCGGTGCCCCCGCGGGAACTCTCTGAATTCTCCGGTGCCTGCTGCCCGTACGAGCTGATGATGCAGGCTGCCAGGAACACCGATGTGGTGATCCTCAACTACCATCACCTCTTTAACCGGGACATCCGCGAACAGCTCTATGCCAATCTCGGGGTTGAACCGCAGGATGTCCTGCTGCTTATCGACGAAGCGCATAACTGCGGTGATGTGATCACCGGCATCGAGAGCGTGACTTTGGAAGAGCGCGACCTCGAACAGGCATCCCGTGAACTCTCCGGTATGCGCAAACGGCACAAGGGAGCAGAGGCGGTACAGCATGTGCTGCCCCGGCTTACAGAATTCATACGGGGTCTTGCCAATTCTGTGGAAGCCGAAGACTGGTTTGATCCCGCGATCTTTGACCGGATGATTGTCCGGGAATCCCTCTACAAGGAGATGGACGAGATCGTCGATGACCTGATGGGCCTGTCAGAAACGATGCGGGAGAAGAACCAGCAGGCCGGAGAGTTCCGGGAAACAGCAATCGAGCGTCTGACCGAATTTCTCGTCCGGCTCTCTCATTCCTCAACAGACCCTGCCTACCTGACAGTGTACCGGAAAACTGAAGCCGGGATCACCCTCGAAGTGCGCAACATCGATCCGGCCGCCTCGCTTTCGGAAGTCTGCGGTTCGCACTCCTGCTGTATCCTGATATCAGGTACCCTCTCACCTGTCGACAGTTTCCGCCGTTACTATTTCGGTGATGCAAAGGTGACCACGCTCTCGCTGCCCAACGCCTTTCCCAAAGAGAACCGGCTGATCGCCTGCGCAAATGACATCACTACTGCATTTTCCATGCGGCAGAACAAGGACAATACCAGCCGGGTCTGCGATTATATCAAAGCCTTCAGTGCGCTCAAGGGGAACCGGGCCTGCTACTTTCCCAGTTACCAGATCCTGGAATCGTTTGCCAGCCTCACCGTACCACACATGAGGGGAAAGAAGACCTTCATCGAACCCCGCGATGCCGCCAATGCCAGTGCAGCCCTCAATGAATTCCTCTCGCTACCCACACGCGGCGAATCCGGAGTGATGTTTGCGGTCTGCGGCGGGAAATGGAGCGAAGGTCTCGACTACCGGGGCGAGATGCTGAAAGGCGCGATGGTGATCGGTCTCCCGCTTGCCCCGTTCAACCGGGTCAGGAAGATGACAATAGAGTATTTCCGGCACAAGTTCGGTGAAGAAGGGGAGTTCATCTGCTATACCCTTCCTGCGGTCAACCGCTCCCTTCAGGCTTTGGGAAGGGTGCTCCGCACACCGGAAGATCGCGGTGTGCTGGTGCTGGGCGAAAAACGGTTCCTGGAAAGACGGGTGCGCAATGCACTTCCCGGCTGGATCAAAGAAGAGATGATCGAATGTGATGTCACACGATTCCGTGAGCTGATCGGGAAATGGAAGTCGTAAGCGGTTCGTGCCGGTTCGGGCTCTGGTATGTCCACGTCTGGTGGAATGGCACAGCTGTGCAAGGGTTACGTTTTTCTACAACCGGACTTGCCGGGGAAGTCCCCCCGCTCATCAGGAAATACTGCGGAGGACAACCGGTCGATTGTTCAGCCCTTGACAGCTTCGCACTCCATGAAGATACCATGTACAGCCGGATTTACCGGACCGTGCGGGATGTGCCTTATGGGACAATCGCAACCTATGGTGAGATTGCAGAAAAGATCCGTACTTCACCGAGAGTTGTCGGACAGGCAATGGCCCGCAATCCCACACCGCTGGTCATCCCCTGCCACCGGATTGTAGCTGCGCATGGCATCGGGGGATTCTCGCCGTCTGTAGATATCAAGGAAGCACTGCTGGCAATGGAAAAGAAAGGCCTGCACAAATTACTATTGGGAAAAAATCCAAAGTAATCACTAAGAGTCAATTATCAAGTACGGAGAGCCGGTTTTGAGGTCAGCAGTTATCCTTGTCGGGGGGGAGGCGAGACGCGCAAACGGGCAGGAGAAGTATTTCTTCATCTACGAGGGAAAGACCTTCATCGAGCGTTTGATCGAATCTCTTACGCAGGTTGTTGACGAGATCATCCTTGTAGCCCGGGATCCCGGGCAATGCAAACGTTTCAGCGCGATTAAGGGGGTCCGGTGCATAACTGACATCCGCACCGGGACAGGACCCATCGGCGGACTCCATGCCGGAACACTGGCAGCGCACGGGGATGTAATTTTTGTATCCGCATGCGATATGCCGTGTGTTGATCCACGGGTAATCGCCCACCTGTTCAGCCGGATTGATGGTTACGATGCCGCCATTCCCAGCTGGAACACAGAGATGCTCGAACCCCTGCACGCAGTTTACCGGAGAACCGCACTGATCGGGTATCTGGAAAACCACACTTCCCTATCCCTGCGTACCATGGTCAGAGGGTTGAACACACTCTATGTGCCAATCGATGAAATACGCGCCATTGATCATGAACTGAACACGTTTACCAACATCAACAAGATTGAGGATCTCGAACGAATTAACAGAATCCGGAAATAAAATCTCGCAGTTACCGCACCCTGCTCCTGTTTTGGACTGCAAAAGAGCCTGCTTTAAAGTCCTGTAAGAATATATGCAATAAGATCATCGTCTTACTATAGTATTTTAAAAAAAGCACCGGGGTATTTTTCCGTGGATTACAGAATAGAGCATCTTTCCAGCGAGAATGAAGAGGTCCTGCACCTGTTCCTCATCGCAACGGCATGTATCGGTGCAATCCTCAGCACCATCTTTTCTCTCACCCATGGTATCCTTGAGGTCTACCCCTTCCTGTATATCCTGCCGATCATCCTCGTGGTGTATTTTTATCCTAAGCGGGCAGTTCTCTTCTCTCTCGGCATCAGTCTCCTGTATATCTCTCTCATCTACCTGCTGGGCTTTTCCAACCCAGCCGTGATTGTAATCTCTACGGCCTGGTTTGCGATCTTTATCGCAATCGCTGTCGTCGCTTCCTCTTACGCCAACCGTCTGCTGGAAGAACGAACGAAGATAAAAAACATTCTTGATAATTCACAGGATGGCATCTTCTGCCTCGATCTGCGTACCAAACGTATCCGTGAAATAAATTTGAAATGCGCCCACTGGCTCAGATATGACCGTAAGGATCTCATAGGTAAAGAGATCTCCCTGGTATGGACTGATGAAAAAGCTCAGGAGCAGTTTTTTACTGATGCAAAAAAAGGACTGGGCAACACAGAGAGCGAAGCTGTCTTTGTTGCACATGACGGAACCCTGATGCGATTTGTCATCTCTGCTGTACTCGTAATGCATGAACGACTGCTCTGCTCGGTCATTGACATCACCGGGAGCAAAATAGTTGATGAAGAGATACGAAAGACGTTAGAGGACCTCGAAGAGCAGGTACGGCAGCGCACAGCGCATCTCGAGAAAATGAATGAGAAACTGCGGGCTGAGATCCTTGAGCGCAGGCGGTTTGAGAGCACGATCCTGTCAGGGAATCGGATAATAGGGAAAGACAAATGACTGTTACCGCTGCAAAAAAAAGCCAGATCTACTGGGCGGTTACCGTCGCAATCACGATCCTCATTTCATTCTATTCAACCATCTATTCGCTCACCCATGGGATCTATGTAGTCTTCCCCTTCCTCTACTTCCTGCCCATTATTCTCTTTGTCTATTTCTACCCGCACCGTGGCGTCATCTTCTCCTTAATCATCAGCACGGTATTCCTGCTGCTGGTCTATTATTTCGGTAATTTCAATCCGGACCTTGTGGCTGTATCTACAGCCTGGTTTGTGATCTTTGTAACAATAGGAGTGGTCACTTCATCCTTTGCTGAAGGGCTCAGGGAAGAAGAACAGAAATACCGGGGGATCTTTGAAAATTCCCAGGCCGGGATATTTACCTTCGATCTCATTTCCCTGCGCATCCGGGAGATGAACAGGAAATGCGCTACTATGCTGAGATACGATCGCACAGACCTTATCGACAAGGAACTTTTTAGAATTCTTGTTGATCCGGTCGACCGGGATTCGTTCATCAGTGAGATCAAGAGCCACCCCAATACCGGAGATATTGAACTGTTTTTCCACACCCGTGACGGGGCAGTGCGCCAGTTCCGTGTTTCTGCGTTACGAGGCTTAAACGATATCGTGATCTGTTCTGCAATCGATATCACCGGGCGTAAACTGGCAGAACACGTGATCCAGAAAGCTAAAGACGATCTGGAGCAGCGTGTGCGGGAGCGGACAGAGAAACTCATACAGGCAAACGCGGAACTCAAAGCCGAGATCCAGGAACGTAAGCGGTTTGAATCAGTCATCCAGCTGGCAAACCGGAAACTCAACACGCTTTCATCCATCACCAGTCATGATATCCTCAACCAGATCACGGCAATTGTCATGTATCTCTCCCTTGCAGAAGAGGTAGTCACCAATCCCTCCACGCGCGGGCATCTCCAGAAGATCGAGCAGGCCACCCAGCTGATCCAGAAACAGATCCGGTTCACCCGTGATTACCAGAATATTGGTTCTGGTTCCCCGCAATGGCTGAGCGTTTCCGGAACGGTAAAAAATGCAATCACCGGTCTCGATCTAGGCAGTGTCACTGTAGAAGCAGCACTCAATGGTCTTGAGATTTATGCAGATTTCCTGCTCGAAAAAGTGTTCTACAACCTTGTCGACAACTCACTGCGCCACGGTGAGAAGGTTACTGTTATCCGGTTCTCTTTTAAAGAAACACCCGACGGGATCTTCATCTATTGCGAGGATGACGGAGTGGGGGTTCCCACTAATGCAAAAGAGCGAATCTTCAAGCGGGAGTATTACCGCAATACCGGCTATGGCCTCTTCCTTGCCGAAGAGATATTGAGTATCTCCAGGCTCACCATCAAAGAGACCGGCGAACCTGGAAAAGGGGCACGGTTCGAGATCCTTGCACCACAGGGTTCGTTCCGGTTTTCAACATCGAAAGATGATAGGTGATCCCGCGGTAATTTCCGGGTACATACCGTTTCTTTGGATACCAAGAAGGGCGTAGCCCGCTTCGCGGGTCACCGCCTCATCCTCTGAAGGGGTAAGGTTCTGTTAAATTGCGATAACTCCCATCCGACTACCGCCACAGGCAGGCAGTCGGATGGGGGGAAGGTTTCACCGTTGACTGTGTAATTTATTGGTCGTGTCACAAAATCAGCTAAGATCCAGGTTTTGTCAAAATCCCGGGACGCTCCCGGAAAGGTATAATTTACCAGTTTTTTTTAACCTTTTGATCGTGTCTCTTCGTGGAAGGGCTGGCAGTGCGCCCTTCCACGAATGAGACCTTATCGCAAGCGTGTTCCAGGCTTACCGTGATCAATGTTCTTACACAACTAAAAAATGTTACCTTTTGAAGTAGAGAACTTAGCCGATTATTGGACACAATCAGACCATATGCTGAGCCTTTCCAGCTATCGATGCAATCCGCTATCCGTGGGTATGGGCGAGATACCCTTAGCAGCTGTAAAATATTAACATAAGCAATTTAAACTTATAAAATTAATACAGCATATGGGTTTGGACATATCCGTTAAGGCACGATATCTCAGCATAAAAGATCATCTCGATGAACGATCTCTACGTGCATGGGTTGGCAATGAAGCATTGGCATTAGGCTGGGGGGGTATATCCAAAGTATCAGAAGAAACTGGTGTATCAAGAAATACTATTGCCAGAGGGTGCGAAGACATTGGATCCCTTCCTCAAGAAATAATCACGGGAGAAAACAAAAGGATACGTAAGAAAGGCGGAGGCAGAAAAACCTCAATACATAATGACAAGATCCTGTTACAAGATTTGTATTCAATTATTGAACCGTTTGTTCGAGGAGATCCTGATTCACCCCTTTTATGGACGACAAAAAGTCTTCGAGATATTGCAGATGAATTAAAGGAAAAAGGGCATTCAGTAAGTTTTCGGACAATAGGGACGATACTGCATGCTTTGGATTTTAGTCTTCAATCAAATAGAAAAACCCACGAGGGTAAAACTCATGAAGATAGAGACGCCCAGTTTCTACATATTTACAGTCAATGCAATAAATTCATCGGCGAAAATCAACCGGTAATCTCCGTTGATGTAAAAAAGAAGGAATTAATTGGGAATGTTAAAAATAATGGGAAAGTATGGCGGCATAAAGGCGATCCAATCGAGGTCAATGTATATGACTTCCCCTCAATGTATTCAAACGCTATCCCGCACGGGATATATGATATTGCCAGCAATCAAGGATGGATTACCATAGGGGTGGATCATGATACATCTTCTTTTGCTGTAGCGAGTATTCGTAATTGGTGGAGATATCTTGGATCTAAAAATTATACCGATGCAAAAAAATTGCTGATTACAGCTGATTGTGGAGGAAGTAATGGGTATAAAGTTAGATTATGGAAAAAGGAACTTCAGAATTTTGCAAATGAAGAAAATCTTGCAATAACGGTATGCCATCTTCCACCTGGTACCAGCAAATGGAATAAGATTGAACATCGTTTGTTTTCATTTATTGCGATTTCTTGGAGAGGTCAACCATTGGTTAGCTATCAAGTCCTTATTA
>JAUSBW010000116.1 GCA_030651815.1 Methanoregula sp. | reverse complement strand
ATTTGATTAGAGTCCAGGATTGTGATGAAATGGTAACCCGAATTGGAAAGTTCCCGCAAGGTTTTTACACCATTTCCCCCGCCATCCATTATTAAAATCCGGTTTACGGTAAATTGCTCTTCTAAGGTTGTAGTATCCTTAAGATATTCCTCTATTTTATCCAACATACCGAGTGCATTTTTTCCAATATCAGCATGACCGTTAAACGTCTGAAAGTAGATTGGATGACCCTGCCCATCATGAATAAAAACCTGCTCCAGGCAGTTCATCACCCTGCCAAGCATTGTTACTTTGCCTTTGTAACATGACTTGGAAGACCAGAGTGCTTTAGTATTACCGTCGATATAATAACAGGCGAAAATTGTATCGGAATTCTTTCTACTATGCCAGAAATCCATCCAAAATCTTGCTGTTGCATCTATCAGACTATTTGATATCTGCAGGTATTTCAATTCCGCAATATATTTTGTCAGAGTTGCAGCTTTGTAATTAAAACTGCATAGTGCTTGTAAAGCATTACCACTTGGACAATTAACAGAACTGGTTTTTCCGTTTTCAGTTACCAGAGGCAACGAGATAAGGCTTAATGTACGTCGTAAAACCGTTTTTCTTGAGAATGAAAAAATATCCATTGCACTAAATCGTTTATGGCTTATTTTTTCTTCTATTGGTTTGAATCTTGATTCTCTAACTGATGGCAGGTTATTATATTCAGATGTAAATTTGCCATTTACGCGTAGATCCGGGTGATCTTTCTCTAATTGTTCACTATTCTCAAACACATCAGATGTCATTTTCTCTTTTATTGACTGACAGATCGAATCAGTAAACATATCCATCAAACCGGTTCCAAGAGCCAGAGCAAGTGGTATCTCGGCAGCTGATGATTCAAAAACGGGATTATCATCTTTTTCTGGATGAACCCAGATCAAACCAGTATCTCGACGAAAATTTTTGATCGTGGTGTTGGATATATTGATATTAAAATGGTTTTCAATGTCTTTTTGAATATCAATTGTACTTATTGATGGATTGTGTTCAAGCAATCCTTGCACATAATTTTTCATATTCTCTGAAAATTTTAAGTTATTGCCTTCAG
>JAUSBW010000004.1 GCA_030651815.1 Methanoregula sp. | reverse complement strand
CGCCTCGCCCTTGCTGAGATGAGGGCGTCGCTCCGGAACTTGGAGAGGGGCTCGCTCGCTT
Source organism: Methanoregula sp. (assembly GCA_030651815.1). Lineage (GTDB taxonomy): Archaea > Halobacteriota > Methanomicrobia > Methanomicrobiales > Methanospirillaceae > Methanoregula. The sequence continues at coordinate 1,007 of JAUSBW010000004.1, read as the reverse complement.
TCCCGATCTGCACCCAGAATTATTATAGTCGGACACCCTCTCCCGAACCCCGAAACCTGACCCTGAAAAAACCCAATACGCGCTAAATTCCATCTTACCTGATATTTGCCGTCCAAATGTGGCTAAATATGACCTCAATTATTCCCGCCGTTCTCTGACCCTGTATTCCGGGTCTGTTCCTGCGTTTTTCCGAATTATGACCTCCCAATTTGGGGGGTCCGGGGAAAAGTGGTACAACCGGGATCGTGGTGGGCTCCGTTGTACCAGAATTACCTCTGGCATACCTATGACCTGTCAGGGTCTCCCAGGATGGGGGTCTACGACGGAGATTTCCTTCGTGAACGATGGGGTTGGAAGGGGAGAAGAGACAAAACATCATCGGGACGACCTTTACCTGTCAAAATATACCGGGCGATCTTTTTCATACGTTATGGATTTTCCGGAAAAACCGGTCGTGGAAAAAAGTCCTTTGGAAATTTCCCGGTACATGCCTTTACGGAAAAATCCGGCACGGGAAAAATTGTGGATTTTAAACCGCGGATATCCGGTTAAAAAAAGATCGTGGAACTTTCCCGGCGATCACGCAGCAGTCGGACCGACCGGAAGCGGCTTTCCCTCCCGGTCGAGCTCGACAAGCCCGGTCCCCGTGACCAGAAAGAACCGCCAGGTCCCGTGTTTGGATCGCAGCCAGAGCTCGGCCGTGATAGCAGCGTCCCGGGCGATAATCCGCAGCTGGGTGATCTCGTCTTTGAAATCATCGGCAATCTCCACGATCGCCGCGAGGATCTGCGGCGCGAACATGACCCGGGCGAACGTTATGGGGAGCCTCGATACGATCGAGATGTCGAAGATGCGTTCCGGCCCGAGGCCCGACATCTGGACGACGCCGCGTAACTGTGCGATCGGCATTGCTTCAGCGAGTGCTCGGTGCGGACGCGGTCCCCGGCTCATGAGCGACACCCCGGGATTTTTCCTGTACCGGAACACGGGCGATGGTTGATCGTCAG